>NZ_VPDB01000086.1:0-10320 GCF_013417925.1 Acinetobacter sp. YH12218 | reverse complement strand
GTTCCACTTTAGATATTTGTTTAAGATGAGATGTAACTCATTGAAATGTGTCATCATATTCGTCGTCAGAAAACAAGTATTATGCCATTATTTCAATGAGTTATCTTTTTTTGTCGTGTACAAAGATGACATTTATAAAAGCTTAGTTCTTGGGATTTTGCCCTCAAATCTTCTGCAAGTTGTTGAGTCACGATTTGTTCAATATGCTGAGCATTTAATTTTGGCTTGATATATGCAGCTTCAGTAATCTGCCCAATAGTTTTACGTTGTATTAATTCGAGATCTAAATAATTTTGAATAATTTCATCTTTTTCAGAATATTCACGACAAATTGAAATCACAATACGACCGGTTTGGATTGATTCGGATAACATCGTTGCACTATCTTCAGTAACAAAAATATATTCACTTCGCTTTAACACATCGCAAATAGAAGTTTTAGAATAAGTATTCACAAGCTCAATATTTTTATCTTTTAACATTTGAATCACATGTTCTGATAACGCAGGTGTTCTACGAGAACATACGACTGACGCCTGAATTTGATGGTGATCTGCGAATTGAACAAATTGCTGAATCATCTCTTCAAAGTCTTGATGGGTAAAAGGGTACTCTTTTGTCGGTCCACCAATTAACAGGCATGCTTCATGATTCGACGGAATATGCGCTAAGCGAGTAATTTTAGAAGGTACAGCACCTGTAGGAATAATGATTTGTCTACCAGAATGATCTTCTGGAATCGTCGTAATAGTCCAATCAATAAGTCGCCAATTAAATTTACGTGTACCGCCTGCATAAATAAGTGGGATATTGAAACGTTGAGATAAATAAGCGGCATAAATTAAATTAGGCATACCTGAGCAGACGATAACGTCGGTATGCTCTAAATTTCTTGGCAAGAATTTAAAGTATAAGCGCCCGAGTGTGCGAAATAAATTCGGGAAATGAGACAGTTTCTTAAAAACGCTCACTGTACGCTTAGGTAAAGTAGGAATTGCAAACTGCTCAGATTGTAGATAAAAGCGCTTCTCAATCATTTCACTAACAGCGAGAGCAGGATTTAAATGTCCAATTCGGTTGTCATGAATAATTAATACTTTGCTTCTATTGTGTGTAGATGTGCTGCTCATTTTTGAAGTTCAAATAATCAACGTTTATATTGTTATAACTTATTATAGTGTCGAAATATGAAAATAATCTTAAATAATTGTTAGGTTTATAAAAAAATGTAAAGGCCTACGTAGATTGTAGGCCATTTTTGAAGCTTTTTATCAACGTCCGTTACGACCGCGGCCACGAGGGGCTTTAGTATTCGGACGAGTTGTACCATTGGTACGGCGTTTTGGTTTTTCGCTCTCATCCATTTGCCAGATACGTTTTGTACCAGACTTTTTCACTGAGCCATCTTTATTCTTACGAACCATTGGCTTACCACCTGTACCGCCTGGTTTTTTCACATAAGAGCGCGAACGGTAAGGTTCTTCTGCAGGTACGTTTTGAAAGTCAGGGTACAGTAAAGGCTCAATTTCTTTGGTTTCACCTGGTTCTAAAGCCAATTGAACTAAATCGATTGCACCAATACGTGTACGAATTAAACGTAAAGTCGGGAAACCCACTGCTGAAGTCATACGACGAACTTGGCGGTTACGGCCTTCACAAATTTGGATTTCAACCCAAGAGGTTGGAATGTTTGCACGGAAACGTACAGGAGGATCACGTTCCCATAACCATTCAGGTTGTTGAACTTTGATGGCCTTGGCTGGCAAAGTCATACCGTCTTTCAGCTCAACGCCTTTACGCAATTGTTCAAGCGCATCTTCTGTGATGTCACCATCGACTTGCACTAAGTAGGTTTTGAACTTTTTATTTTCAGGGTTGGTAATGTACTGATTTAAACCACCATGATCAGTTAAAAATACCAAACCTTCAGAGTCCATATCTAAACGACCTGCAATACGTAGACTAGGATCATCCACGAAGTCAGATATGGTCATATGCGCTTCGTCTTTACGGAATTGGGAGAGCACGTCATATGGCTTGTTTAAGATGACGATTTTCATAGGAAATAACTTCTATTAAATACAATAATTCAAATTGGTTAAGATTTATTCAATAGGGAAATGCAGCTATTTCCCATCTAAATCTCAAAAAAGGTAGATTTGCTTTAGAGTATTATGCGTGAAGCGCAATTAAAAGTCTTATCAAACAGCAATTATTTTTTCACTCGCTTCTCAGGGAGGATCATAAAAATGGGTTATCAGAAGATCGTCGTTCCAGTGGATGGGACAAAAATTACAGTAAATTCAGACTTATCATTCAATGTTCCCAATAATCCAATTATTCCGTTTATTGAAGGCGATGGTATAGGTGTTGATATCACGCCCGTGATGAAAACCGTGGTGAATGCCGCAGTACAAAAAGCTTATGGTGGAAAACGTGCCATAGAATGGATGGAAGTCTATTGTGGTGAAAAAGCCAATAAAATTTATGGCACCTATATGCCCGAAGAAACCTTTGAGGCTTTACGCGAATTTGTGGTTTCAATTAAAGGGCCGTTAACGACGCCTGTCGGTGGTGGCATTCGTTCGCTAAATGTTGCACTACGTCAAGAATTAGATCTCTACGTCTGTGTGCGCCCAGTACGTTGGTTTAAGGGCGTTCCTTCACCTGTTCAGCATCCTGAACGTACAGACATGGTGATCTTCCGAGAGAACTCAGAAGATATTTACGCAGGGATCGAATGGAAAGCAGATTCGCCTGAAGCCAAGAAAATGATCAAATTTCTTAAAGAGGAAATGGGCGTCACTAAGATTCGCTTTGAGGAAAATTGCGGTATCGGGATTAAGCCTGTATCTAAAGAAGGTTCTCAGCGTTTGGTACGTAAAGCTATTCAATTCGCCATTGATAATGATAAGCCGAATGTCACTTTGGTGCACAAAGGTAATATCATGAAATATACCGAAGGGGCGTTTAAAGAGTGGGGTTATGAAGTCGCACTTGAGCGCTTTGGTGGTGAATTGCTAGATGGTGGTCCTTGGGTCAAAATAAAAAATCCAAAAACGGGCAAAGAAATCGTGATTAAAGATGCGATCGCGGACGCTTTTTTACAGCAGATTCTTATGCGTCCGACCGATTATTCAGTCATTGCTACCCTAAATTTAAACGGTGACTATATTTCAGATGCTTTGGCGGCTGAAGTTGGCGGCATTGGTATTGCACCGGGTGCCAATATTGGTGGCGCGGTACAAGTTTATGAAGCGACACATGGCACTGCACCTAAATATGCGGGTCAAGACAAAGTAAACCCTGGGTCTATTATTCTGTCTGCAGAAATGATGCTGCGAAATATGGGCTGGACTGAAGCGGCAGATCTAATTATTAAAGGGATCGCAGGTGCCATTGAAGCCAAAACGGTGACCTATGATTTTGAACGACTCATGCAAGGTGCAAAACTATTACGTTGTTCGGAGTTTGGACAAGCCATCATTGAGCATATGGACTAAGTTTATTTGCTAATCTAGGTGTAAAAAAGCTAGATGTATAAAAAGGACTGAATGATTCAGTCCTTTTTTAGGACTAAACTTTAATAACATAGAATCATAGCTTCTCAATACCATTAAAAAACGAGATAAAAAGATGACTTTACGCAGTCATTCAGATGGTCTGGCATGCTTGTCATGTTACTAAAAGTTTAAAACCACACTATTCGAGTGAACTTAAGTAATGCAGAAAATAGAGGGGGGATTGATTTCAAATTAATTATTCTCCAGAAATTTTACAATGACGTAATTCGAAACATTTATCGGCTTTGATCCTTGAAAATTAGCGGTACATTGGTTGTTGTCCTTTAGTAGAAGTACACCTAGTGGAAATACATTGCGATACTTGTTATGAAAAGGAGAAATGAAATGTCTCGTAAACAGCATCAACAAAACCAACAATCTGATCAACAACAGCAGCAAAATGATCAGCAACAGCAACAGCAACAGCAACAGCAACAGCAACAGCAACAGCAACAGCAACAGCAGCAACAAGACCAACAAAAGAAACAGAAACAACAGCCGCATCAACGAAATCAGCGTCAACAACATCATTAATATACTAAAGACTTTGTAAGTCAAAGTTCATTTGGTCTAACGATTTTTTAATTGAACGAAATTTAAGTTTTATACGTAGACGAGAAAGAGATGAATTTGTCTAAGAAAACCAAATCACTTAAAAAGGAAATTAAAGCGAGGTTGAACAAAATTTCAAAGCATAATTCTGCTCTGAAAAAATTAAAGAAAAAGCTGAAAAAAGCTTAGTCCGTCCACTATCTATCAAAAAAGAAAAGACCTATTCATGTAGGTCTTTTCTTTATGTGGGGGATTGAGTTGAATGTCTTGTAACATGTCTATATGAGATTTTTGCTCAATTTTGCTGTGCGAGTGAACCAAAAGAGCTGTAGTGTTCCAATGCAGAGTACACAGGTTGCCAAAATAAATTGTTGTGAATAATCAATACCAATTCTCTGTAAGAAGCTAAAGCTTAAACCACCGATCAATTGAATAGATGCAAAGCACAGGGTTGCTATACTCCAGAGCTTTTTATAGGCGCTACCATAGATTTGCAAAATGGTATACGAGGTGAGAAAAACCACTGCCGGATTGAGCAAGCCTGTAGCAAAAGAAGATAAAAAAGTAAACAGTGGATGGATATTAATAATTGCTATAAAAATCGCGAAGACATAGCTGCTATATAAAATTTTAAGAGCGCTAATATTCCCCAGTTTTTGTGCCAAGCAGTAAGCAGCAAAGGCTCCTAAAGCACTTCCTAGACCATATAAAATCCAATTGAAATTGATCCCGATCGGGCTCAGGTGTAGGGTGTGAGTTAAATAGTCAATCCAAAATAATGAATGGGGCACGTAAGCAAATGCACTGGTGCTATACACAATTAAGAGACAATAGAAAATTCCATCGACTTTATGTTCTACTGCAGGAATCGCGGTGAGTGTTGTGAGCTGTAATTTAAAACTCTTCAAAAGCACGCTGAGTAACATACAAATCAGGCTTGAAAAAGAAAACAAAATCAACCAAGCCCACA
Organism: Acinetobacter sp. YH12218; assembly: GCF_013417925.1. Lineage (NCBI taxonomy): Bacteria > Pseudomonadati > Pseudomonadota > Gammaproteobacteria > Moraxellales > Moraxellaceae > Acinetobacter > Acinetobacter sp. YH12218. The sequence continues at coordinate 5,235 of NZ_VPDB01000086.1, read as the reverse complement.
TTGTCGAAATATCTTGGATGTAAGGCAAAAATAGCGTTGCCATTAACACCCCTAAGCCAATACCACTGAAACCAATAAAGTTGATTTTAAAGCGGTCTTGAAGCTGTGAACATTGGGCCACGACACTTGGGGAGAGGATCATTAGTAAGCCGCCGCTGATCCCTGAAATAACGCGCCAAGTGCTATACCAAAGTTCTGAAAAACCTGAAAATGCACAACTGAGCAAACTGAGTGTCCCTGCAATAGCTGCGAGTTGGATATAATTCACCATGCTTTTATTTTGGGGTAATTTCATGGCCCAAAATGCACCGATCAAGTAGCCGAGCAAATTGGCACTGCCTAAGATGCTGGCAAAACTTGGGCTCCAACCAAATGCTTCACGGGTTGAAGGGAGGAGTGCGGTATAGGAAAAACGTAATATCCCGATGCCTAGGCACATGCTTAGACAGAGAAATAGGCTCAGTTTAATTTTGTTAGAGAACATCCTGTACTCATGTATTTTTATGATTGGTTAAAAAATAACATGAATAGGCTATAGAAAAATCAACAGATCTTAAAGTTTTGACTAAGGTCTAAGCTCAAAATAAATTATTAAAAACTTAACTATTCAAAAAGATAGCTGTGGTGTGAGTACAGTAAGAAGTCAAATTTAAAGATACAGTAATAAAAAACCGTACACGTCGTACGGTTTTTTATTTTTAAAGCACTTATGAATTAACGCATTTTCGCCAAGAAACGACCTAAACGAGTGAGTGCTTCACGTAGTTCATTTTCAGCAGGCAAGAACACCACACGGAAATGATCAGGTGTCGGCCAGTTAAAACCTGTACCTTGAACCAAAAGCACTTTTTCAGCACGGAGGAAATCTAACATGAATTTCTCATCGTCTTGGATTGGGTAAATTTCAGGATCCAATTTAGGGAAGCAGTACATTGCACCCTCTGGTTTCACACAAGATACACCTGGAATATCATTCAACATTTCCCAAGCAATGTTACGTTGTTCATATAAACGGCCGCCCGGACGGATGAGATCATTAATTGATTGATAACCGCCTAAAGCTGTTTGAATCGCATATTGCGCTTGGTGGTTGGCACACAGACGCATCGACGCCAACATGTCTAAACCTTCAATGTAGTCGAGCGCACGTGATTTATCGCCTGTAATTGCCATCCAGCCCGAACGGTAACCTGCAATTCGGTATGCTTTCGATAAGCCATTGAAAGAAATACACAACTGATCACCTGCCAATGACGCAACAGAAACATGTTCAATACCGTCATAAACGATCTTGTCGTAAATTTCATCAGCAAACAAAATTAAGTCGTATTTCTTCGCAAGAGCCACAATTTGCTCAAGCACATGACGTGGGTAAACCGCACCTGTTGGGTTGTTCGGATTAATCACCACGATACCGCGAGTATTCGGGGTGATTTTACTTTCCATGTCGGCAATATCTGGATACCAGAAATTTTCTTCATCACATTTATAGTGAATAGCAGTACCGCCAGAAAGGTTAACTGCCGCTGTCCAAAGCGGATAATCCGGCATAGGCACTAGCATTTCGTCGCCATCATCAAGCAAGCCTTGCATTGCCATCACAATCAGTTCAGATACGCCATTTCCGACATACACGTCATTCACGTGCATGTTTAAGATGCCTTTTTGTTGATAATACTGACAAATCGCTTTACGCGCAGGGAAGATGCCTTTTGAGTCGGTATAACCGATTGCATTTGGCAAGTTGAGTGCCACGTCGTTAATAATTTCTTGAGGTGCTTCAAAACCAAAAGGAGCAGGGTTACCAATATTTAATTTAATAATTTTATGGCCAGCCTCTTCCATCTCATTGGCCGCTCGTAACACAGGTCCGCGAATGTCGTAGCAAACATGCTCGAGCTTAGACGATTTCTTAATTTCGCGGGGGGTGTTAAACGTATTCGGCATTTTTATATTCTCGGAAAGAGTGGAGGTCACTTTTGCATAACGGTATAAATAGCTTTTAAATGTCTCGGTCGTTACTAAATCGAGATGATGTTCGTCTCTGAGTAAAGCAACTATTTTTTCATGCGTAAACCCTGCCTGTTGATATTGTTTGATCACGGGCAGCAGATTTTTAAAAATTACGCTCTTTTTCTGCGACATTTTTTAATCCTGAGCAAGAGTAGGGCTAAGATTATCACTAAAGTTGCTCACAAAAAAGCATTTAATTTGGTATTTTGCTTACCATGATTTTATATTTGCTTACCTTTTGCTTTTTTGGTCATTATATAGATTTTGTAAATTGTTGAATAAAGACTAGAAATTTAAGAATGAATGACGTAAATATAGGATTATCCTATTTTAAATACCACGATATAAAGGGACGTCATCATGGGAAAACTCAATAAAACAGAAAGAGAATGGCAAAGAGAATTGTCACCAGAAGAGTTTCGCATAACGCGTCAGAAAGGCACGGAGCAAGCTTTCACTGGAAAATATTGGAATACGAAACAAGCTGGCACGTATGTATGTCGTTGTTGCGGGGAACCGCTTTTTTCTTCTGAAACAAAATACGATAGCGGTTGTGGTTGGCCGAGCTTTTATAAGCCAATTGAACCTGCTGCGGTGGAAGAAAATGTAGATACGACACACGGTATGGTCAGAACAGAAATTGTTTGTCATCATTGTGACGCTCACTTAGGGCATGTTTTTGCTGATGGCCCACAGCCGACTGGATTACGTTATTGTATTAATTCGGCATCCTTAGAATTAGAAACAAAAGAAAAAAATGATGAGGAAACTTATCCATGACCACCATTCACCAGTTTGAAGCAGAATTACTGGACGGAAGTAATAAATCCTTTGCAGATTATGAAGGCAAGGTTTTATTAATTGTAAATACAGCCAGCAAATGTGGGTTTACTCCGCAATTTGCAGGTTTGGAGAAAATTTACGAACAATATAAAGATCAAGGTTTGGAAGTTTTAGGCTTTCCATGCAACCAATTTGGCGGACAAGATCCGGGTTCGAATGATCAAATTGGCGCGTTTTGTCAAAAAAACTATGGCGTATCTTTCCCGATGTTTGCCAAAGTGAATGTAAAAGGCCCTGAAGCGCATGTGATTTTCCGTTACTTAACCAATAACTCGAAAGGCGTATTGGGAAATGGCATTAAGTGGAATTTTACGAAGTTTTTAATTGGGAAAAATGGTCAGGTCTTGAACCGCTATGCACCCACGACCAAGCCTGAAACATTGAATGAAGACATTGAAAAAGCTTTGGCTCAGTCAAAATAAAGTGAATTATTGGCGGAACTGAGGTTGATATAAAGGCGCGAAAGCGTCTTTATTTTTTTTGGATGTTTTATACTGACGGCTCTTTATTTGAAGGTCATAACATTGTTTAAGCAGATGGTTAAACGTCGAATTTGTGTTTTAACGGTTTTTTTACCCGTTTGTTTGAGTACAGCGTGGGCAGATAGCAATTTGAACGCTTCTGAATCTGCAAAAACGTCTGTTGATGCCAGCAATCTAGACCGCACGACAGATGCTCGGGTCAACACATTATTGAAATTATTAAAAACACCTGTTGAAGAATATCAACCTACACGTGTTGCTGATGTAATTGATCCACATGTAAAACCGAAAATCTATGAAGTCTCTTGGGTAAATGCACCGCAATATGTGCTGTCTACGTCTGAGAAGAAAGCGTATAAGCATCCTGTCAAACTACAGCTCACCGTGATTGCTGCAACAGGCTACATTGGTAGTTCAAAACTCATCGCAAGTTCAGGCTCTAAAAGCTTTGATCAAAAAGTACAAAAATCCCTATTGGTTGCGCGACTTGAACCTATTCCGATGGTTGATAAAAATCTCAGTTATACCGTTGAGCATGAATTTGCTATTGATCCACCTCAATAAGCCTATAGCAGAAGGCACATGTTAATTATCGTTCTAAGCTCCCCGAATGATCTGTAATTTTCGGGTTTCCATCTGATAGATGAAGTTTGGAGATTAGTTTCATGAGTGGCAATTAAATTACTTAATCCTTGTGTATTTGATGAATGAAATCGCTCTTCGGCAATCAGGTGAGTGTAATTCGTTAAGTTGAGCTTAATAAAAAATTACAATTAAAAAATAAAAAGTAATAAATAAAAAGCATCGTAAAAGATGAAATGAAAGAATAAATGCTAATCATTATCATTTATTATGTGGGCGTATTTTCTAGGATCATTCTCCCAATGTTAAAAATGAAGCAGCTCTGTGTGATGATGGCGTGTGCTACACAAGGGTTCACATATGTTTATGCGAATGAAATCGCTGAAAAGGAACATCCCGCTGCCAATATCGATACTACTGAAGTTCAAACGCTAGAAGCCATTAATGTGGTCGTCAGTGCGGATGCTTCTGCAAATGGTTTAATGAAGCCTTATGCAGGGGGGCAAGTCGCCACAGGTGGTAAAGTGGGTATTTTTGGTAATCAGAAAAATTTAGAAACACCATTTAATATCACCAGTTATACCCAGCAATATATTCAAGACCGCCAAGCGAAAAGCGTCGGGGATGTGCTACAAGCAGATGCGGGTGTGCGTACGGCCAAAGGTTATGGGAACTTTCAAGAAGCCTATTTTATTCGTGGTTTTACATTGGCATCTGATGATACTGCATATAACGGCCTGTATGGCATATTGCCACGCCAATATATTCCAACAGAACTGTTTGAGCGGGTAGAAGTCTTTAAAGGCGCTTCGGCATTTTTAAATGGTGCAATCCCAGGTGGAACAGGAATTGGTGGTTCAATTAACTTACTTCCGAAACGTGCCAGTAATGATCCATTAACACGTGTGACGGTGGGTACAAACTTCAATGGTGCCTATGTGGCATCGGATGTATCATGTCGCTTTGGGACAGATGATCAATTTGGAGTGCGGGTCAATACCGCTTACCATGATGGAGGAACCGAGATTGACCAAGAAAAGAAAACGCTTGGATTGGCTTTGATTGCTGCGGATTACAAAGGAGATCGTCTCCGCCTATCTGGTGATTTGGGATATAACAATAACCGCCTTTCAGAAAATCGACCAAGTTTACGTTTAACCAATGCGGTTACACAGCTTCCGAGTGCTGCTTGTATCTTGATTGATATAGTGATTAGCTACCACTATACGCAAATTGTAGAGTTTGGAGTGCTGCTAAAATCTTAAATTTGAACCTGAGATAAAACCTACAATTTGCCCTTATCCCTCATACAACT
>NZ_VPDB01000085.1:0-10321 GCF_013417925.1 Acinetobacter sp. YH12218 | reverse complement strand
CGCAAGAGATGCGATGGATGTCTGATGATTTGTAGTCATAAATTTAAGTCCCCACTTGTTTCTAAGTGGGGACTAAATTAAGGCTTATAGGATGAATTCAGAAGGTGTGTTCAGCGGACGCTTACATCGTAACTGGCTTTTTATGCATAAAACTATTCAACAATTCAAAAAAAAAGAAGACGTTTTGATAAAAGAATGAATTGAGTTATTTTTACAATTTAAGGCAATACGATTAGATCTAATTTTTATAATGTATATGTGAAATTAAGAGTGAGATTCAGTTTTTTTGACTTCTTCGATCACTTCGTCTTCTAAATTCAGTTTAACAATACCAGCAGAGTTGGTCATTTTTTGCTGAGTTTGTAAGCGTTTAATCATACGTTCTAAAACATGTATTAGTTCAGGATATTCAAAGTTTTGTACTTCATCTAAGTTCAACAATAGATTAAAGCCTTTATATTCGTAATCGAACCAACGTTGATAATCTGTTTTCTGTGAGGTGTATTTTTCCATCACTTGCCAAGTACGTACTGGGCCTTTGATGCCTTTTAAGAAGATCGGTGCTTTAGGTGCACATAAATAGTCATTTTTCACTAAATGATGCGTATCGTCTGAAATCAAAATTTCATCGACTTCGGCCGCACTTTGCAATCGTGCAGCCAAGTTCGCATCACGACCCACGATGGTATATGCCATACGGTGAGCTGCACCATAGTTCCCAACGTGGCAATACCCTGTAGAAATACCCATACGAATGTGTAGCGGCGGATAACCCATTTTAATCCAGCGTTCACGCAGTAACTTCATTTGCTGACGCATGACCATTGCCATCTCTAAACAGGTTTTTGCATCTTGCTCTACGCCTTGGCTATGTGGATCACCAAAGAAGATTAGAATTGCATCCCCCATAAATTTATCGACAGTCGCTTCATACTGCTTGGCAATTTCAGTCATATGACTCAAATAGTCATTGAGTAGAAATGCTAAATCGTCTGGGATTAATGTTTCAGAAAGCTCGGTAAATCCTTGGATATCTGAAAAGAAAATCGTGAGTTTTTTACGTTTATATTCGATTTTAGCTTCAGACTCACCTTTCATAATCGATTGCCAAAGTTGCATTGGCGCATAACGACTCAATTGATTAGCGAATTCCATATAACGATTCATCTGATCATAATAGTGGTTCTTTTTATTGCTCAAAGACTGAACTTGGGTGTGTTGATAAAATGTCCCCACACTGAAATATGTAATAAGACACAAAAAACCTAGAACGGTTAACTCACTGCTGGTTGACTCAAAATATTCTTGAAAACCAAAGATATAAATATTACACAAATAAAATACAGTGACACCAACAATCCCAGCTAAGGACATCATTAAGAAATTAATTTTGTTATAAATGGTTGTATATAGCAGCGCAAAGACCGCAAGAAAGGTTAAAACGAGGCTTAAATGTACTGCAGACATTAGTACAGCAATTACTATGATATCGATCAGAAAAAGCACATTGCGCTTAACTTGATTGCTATATCGATAAATTAACCAATGAGAAAACTTAGGAACGACTAAAATCAGAAAAAATAAAAATACAGGAATATAGATTTGATATTGCGTATCTGGCTGAGTGTAATGATAGACAACAATCACCAAAGACAGCATGATATATCCCATCAAACGATGAAAATATTCAAACTGTTTAGGCTCTTTGCTGATTAAATTGTCTAACGGCACTCGATCGCCCCCATACGGACACTCATTCTTCTACTATCCTGATATTGTCCGTAAATCGGGATTAGTCCATACGCCAATCAAAAGGCATATCACCTTGACCACGTAGTGCAAGCATTAGTGTTTGGCGCATGTGTGCCAAGACATCATTGTTATAAGGAACTGCTGGCGTACCCCAAACTGGTTTCGGCCAAGCTACATCATTTTGATAACGAACAACATGATGAAAATGTAATTGTGGAACCATATTACCCAATGCAGCTACATTCATTTTGTCTGCACGGAATACACGTGACAATTGGCTTGATAACCAGCTTGATTCACGTAAAAACTGCTCTTGGTCTGCCTGACTTAATTCATAAAGCTCTGTAATTCCCGGAACACGTGGAATCAAAATAAGCCACGGGAATTGCATATCATTCATCAAACGACATGTTGACAGAGGAAAGTCGCCTACATAAAACGTATCTTGAGCAAGTTGTGGATGTAAACTAAACATATCTTTATAAATGATGCAAAATTAGAATGATGGCTAATACTATCACATCCTTATGGGTGTGAATATTCTGTACAGAACGTTTCATTACAAATAAACCGCATTTGAATAAAACGTTGCTTGCTTATGACTCTAATAAATTTTTCAAAAAAATCAAGCGTTTCTTCTATATAAAAAACACGCATAAAAATCTACTCATTCTAAACAAGCAATTTATACGCCAAATCTAGTGATTTGGCGCTAATTCCTTCAGTAAACTGTCTAATAAGTCATTTATAAATTGAATGCGTTTGTCATATTCTTCGAGCATGACCATCACTTTTAGACGCTGTCCACCTTCCATTCGGAAGAAAGTCGGATGCTTTTGCATCATTTGGATGATGGATATGGCTTGAACTGGTGTATCTGGCGAGAACTCAATACTGCCGCCATGTGAGCTGATATCAATTTTAGTAATACCCAATTGTTCCGCTTTTAAACGCAACTGATGGACAGAGAATAATTGCTTGACTGCTTGCGGCGGCAAGCCGAAACGATCAATTAACTCCATACGAATGTTATCGAGTTTCTCTTGAGTATCCGTATTACTAATGCGTTTATAGAACAATAACCGTTGATGTACATCACCTAAATAATCATCTGGAATTAAGGCTGGCATGTGCATGCTAATTTCAGCCGTTAATGACAATGGAGAGTCAAAGTTAGGCGTTTTACCTTTTTGAATGGCTTTGGTGGCTTTTTCAAGCATTTCCATATACAGGCTATAACCGATGGTTTGCATTGAGCCACTTTGCTGTTCACCTAGCAACTCACCTGCACCACGAATTTCTAAGTCTTCTGTTGCCAACATGAAACCGGCACCCAAAGTCGATGCACGAGAAATGGCATCTAGGCGTTTTTCAGCATCACCTTTTAGACCTTTGAGCGAAGGCACTAGTAAATAAGCATAGGCTTGATGGTGCGATCGGCCAACACGACCACGTAGTTGGTGCAACTGCGCTAGTCCCAGTTTATCTGCACGCTCAATCAAAATGGTATTGGCGTTTGGCACGTCAATCCCAGTTTCAATAATGGTTGAACACACCAGCACGTTATATTCTTTGTGATAGAACTGTTGCATGATTTGCTCTAGTTCACGCTCACGCATTTGACCATGTGCTACCGCGATACGTGCTTCAGGGACCAATTCACGTAAAGTTTCTGCGGTACGTTCGATGGTCTCGACTTCGTTGTGTAAGAAATACACTTGCCCGCCACGTAATAGTTCACGCAAGATCGCTTCTTTGATTGAATCTCCAGTATGCTCTTGTACAAAGGTTTTCACAGCAAGTCGACGTGCAGGCGGCGTTGCAATAATAGATAGATCACGCATGCCACTAAAAGCCATATTCAGCGTACGTGGAATAGGCGTTGCAGTTAGCGTTAGCATATCAACATCGGCACGTAAGGCTTTAATTCGCTCTTTATCACGCACACCAAAACGGTGCTCTTCATCCACGATCATGAGACCGAGATTTTTAAATTGCACGCTTTCCTGCAAGATTTTATGTGTGCCAATCACGATATCCACTTTGCCTTCTGCGAGGTCTTCAATGGTTTTGGTATGTGATTTTGATGAACCAAAGCGTGATAGGACTTCAATACGTACAGGCCAGTCCGCAAAACGGTCTTTGAAAGACTCGTAGTGCTGCTGTGCCAACAGCGTCGTTGGAACAAGTACAGCCACTTGTTTGTTATTTTGTACTGCCACAAATGCAGCACGCATAGCCACTTCTGTTTTACCAAAACCGACATCACCACAAACCAAGCGATCCATCGGCTTCGCTTGTTGCATGTCATATAGTGTCGCTTCAATAGCATTGGCTTGGTCTAAAGTTTCTTCATAGGCGAAGCCACTTGCAAACTGCATATTGAGGCTCTGATCCAGTTCAAAACCATAACCCGGTTTCGAATGACGACGTGCTTGAATATGCAAAAGTTCTGCCGCCACATCATGGATCTGCTCTAAAGCCTTGCGTTTGGCTTTAGACCATGCATCTGTGCCCAATTTATGTAATGGTGCTAGATCCGGGTCACCACCACTGTATCGGCTAATTAAATGCAGGTTTGTTACAGGGACATACACTTTGGCTGCATCGGCATAGTCTAACTGCAAAAATTCATGGTCTTGGTCATCGATACTCAAGGTAATTAAACCTGCATATCGCCCCACACCATAATCAATATGAACCACAGGTGCGCCAATACTTAGCTCGGTTAAACTGCGAACAAGGAACTCTTCTGATACTTCCTGTTGGCGTTTACGACGACGTTGAACCACACGGTGTTCATAAAGCTGATTTTCAGAAATTACACTGAGCTTGTCAGTTAGTAATAAACCACGATCTAAGGGAGCATTGGTGATCGCAATCGCATGCATAGAATGCATAAAATCATCAAAACTTTCGACCGTCGGGATATCACCCAAACTCGGACGCAACGCATCTTTTAAGGTTTCACGTCGACCTGCGCTTTCAGCCACCAAAAGCACCGGATAATTTGCCGCATCGATATATTGCTTAACCGCAGAAAATGGCTTTTCACGTTTTGGATCGACCGGTAAACGGGGTGGAATCTCAGCAGTAAGATTGATCACGCCATTACGTTCATCAAAAGCCTCAGGTGAAGCCACGATACGACGGCAGAGATTTAATTGTTCTAACACTTGATTTGGTTGTAGGAAAATCTGCTCTGGCGGCAAAATCGGTTGGTCGACATTATGACGGCGGTCTTCATAACGACGCACAATATCCGACCAAAACTGAATCAATGTGTCATCAATAGCTTTATCTGTAATGACAATGCCATTCTCTGGTAAGTACGAAAATAGCGTACTTTGCTCTCTCATGGCTTGTTCAGAGAAGAACAACGGAAAATAAAACTCAATACCCGGTGAAGCTATGCCATCTTGTACATCCTGATAAATTGGATTTTTCTTTGGATTTGCCGTCGGAAAATTTTCCGCATATCGATCACGAAATAGTGAACGTGCTTCTTTTAATGGAAATTCTTTTGCAGGTAAAACCGTAAAATGATCTAAGTTTTGGGTGGTTCGCTGAGTTTCAGGATCAAAGAATTTGAGGGTATCGATTTCATCATCAAATAAGTCAATACGAATCGGTGAACTTTGCCCCGAAGCGTAAATATCCATTATGCTGCCGCGCACTGCAAATTCACCATGATCATAAACGGTATCCACCAAGTGATAGCCCGCTTGTACTAATCTTAATTTTTGTTGTTCTATATCAAATTTTTGACCTACTTTAATATCAAAGTGTTCACCTAATACCCAAGATGCAGGCGCAACTCGCTGCGCTAAAGTTGTTGCTGAAACCAACAACACACCTTGCTGTGGCATATTGGACAAAATCGCCAAGCGCTCAGAAACGATGTCTTGATGTGGCGACAGCCGGTCATAAGGTAAAATTTCCCAATCTGGGAAAATAGTCGGCTTAATTCCGTAAAATTCCAGCTCACTTTCTAACTGCCCGAGATGCTGATTATTACGAGCAACAATCAGAAACAACTGTTTCGATTGTTTGCTAATTTCTTTAAATAATAATGCAGCAGATGAGCCTTGTAAGTTTCCGACCCACCGCTTTTCGCCAGCTTTGAGCTGTTTAAGATTGAGTTGTGAAATTTCTTGCTGGAACATGATGTAAATAGCTTTTAATGTTTTAATCACTTAGTGATCATATTAACACGATGCTTTTTACATTCCGAGATTTAAGCAACTATATACAGTGTTTTAACCAATATGGATTTGCGATTGTATTTTCTATTGATGAGTACCATTAACGCACCCATCAAACTCAAACACTGCAGTCCATTTACTTACTTACGATCACGGATGAATTGACGATAATAATCATTCAATAGTTTGACATAGAGTTTAAACTGCAACAGATTTTCTTCAGTATTGCCTAATCGTGCAACAAAGCGTTGATTTGCAATTTCCAAGTCTATTTTTTCATTGATAATCATTGCAGTCGCATAGAGCTGTTTTAAATCATCGAAATTTGTCATTTTTCTATTCGACAAATATTCCAGACGTTCAGACAAAGTATTTAAAACTACGCCTTCAATGATATAGCCCTGAGTTTCATCATATTGAATGTGGTGTTGTTCTAAGTAAAGTTGCTCAGGCGACTCTTTAGCGCCTTTGAATAAATCGACTAACTTATTAAACATCTGACTATCTACAACATGATAAAAAACCTATTGTACTTCGATTACGTCCTTTTTGGGGCAAGTTAAAGCTGTTCTGACTTTATCTATGCGCTAAATTTTTCATCCAAACGTTCATGGCTATATATAGAAAAATAATAGCTATCTTCAGTTTCTATAAAGCTCTAATCTCAACACAATACTTTCTTTTAGAAATTAAGTTCCTATTAGAGACTTAATACATCACTGCCATCAGATTAGTTCTCTAGCTTTACCACTGATTTCTTCAAATAAAAAACGAAGGATTAACCTTCGTCATTTACTCTTCATTTACTATTTAAGAGTCTTAAATAAGCATTTAACTCACTTGAGCCAGTGGCATACTAAATGGTGTCACTTCAGAAACTAAATTTTCAATCGAGAAAATTTCATCTAATTGACTTTCAGTTAACAGCTCTTGCTCTAAAACCACTTGGCGAATGGTTTTATTTTCGGCAATACATTGCTTACCGATTTCATCACATTTTGCATGACCTAAATATGGATCGAGTAAGGTCACGATTCCTACACTACGCATCACAGCATCAAAACATGCTTGCTCATTTGCCTGAATCCCTTGAATGCATTTGCTGTCTAATGTTTTTACGGCATTCACCAAAAGCTCAATCGATTCATTCATGGACAATGCAATCACCGGCTCCATGACATTTAATTGTAATTGCCCTGCTTCTGCGGCTAAAGTGATGGTTAAATCATTCCCCATTACTCGAAATGCAATTTGGTTGACCACTTCTGGGATCACGGGATTGACCTTTGTAGGCATGATCGACGAACCTGCTTGTAACTCAGGTAATCGAATTTCCGCTAAACCTGTACGTGGCCCAGAACTTAAAAGACGTAAGTCATTACAAATTTTAGAAAGTTTGACAGCTAAACGTTTTAAGCAACTCGATAATAAAATAAATACGCCACAATCGCTGGTTGCTTCGACATAGTCTTCTGCACCTTGCAATTTTAGACCGGTCAAATGAGCTAGATTTTCAACGGCCTTGGCCGCATAACCTGCAGGAGAATTCACGCCAGTACCAATTGCTGTCGCACCTAAATTAATTTCCAATAAAAGCTGTCGATTTTGCTCAATCAACTTCAAATCTTCTTTTAATAATGTTGCAAATGCACGGAACTCTTGCCCCAAAGTCATCGGAACTGCATCTTGTAACTGTGTACGCCCCATTTTGATGACATGTTTAAACTCATCAGCTTTAACATGTAAGCTTCCGATAAGTTGATTTAGCACTACAAATAAAGCATCAAAAGCACTATATGTCGCTAGACGCAGCGCTGTTGGATAGACATCATTGGTGGATTGTGACTTATTGACATGGTCGTTGGGATGAATCCTTTGATAACTGCCTTTCGCATCTCCGAGCGATTCAAGGACAATATTGGCAATGACTTCATTGGCATTCATGTTAATAGAAGTGCCTGCTCCACCTTGATAAATATCAATTGGAAATGAATCTGCCCATTGTTCTGGATGATCAATCAATGCATCACAGGCCTGCTGAATCGCTTGGCGAATATCATCTTGTATTAAGTTAAATTGGTAATTTGTTTCTGCTGACGCTTTTTTTACCTGAGCAATAGCGCGTACAAAGTTTAAATTTTGTCCGACATGCTGCTTTGATATTTGAAAGTTTTCGATGGCACGCAATGTATGTATACCGTAATAACATGACTGCGGGACTGCTTTATCCCCCAATAAATCATGCTCTATTCTCGTTTTTTCCATTTGAACCGTTGTCACTGCGCATTCCCTCTAATTACGCACCAAGACTGTGCATACCTCATATTCGACCTGTTCAAATCATCTCACTACAGATGATGTGATGCACATTTGCAACCAAATATTTCAAATGCACATTTCTTGTTCACCATGTAACATTGTGTAATTTTTACCTAATTTCATTAGTTCTCTTTTTGTGATGAAAAGTCTTAGGTAGATTTACTTAACAAAATTTAAATTCCCTTCTGGACAACATTTCAACAGTACAATAAAAAATTCGATTTGTAATAAGAAAAAATAGTGTTTACACAAAATATACATAAAATATGCTTAAAGGTTACAGAGTGTAATTTTTAAATCGTGCTTGAATCTGCGACTTACGACAGAAGTACAAATTTTCATCTAGGACAGAGATGATTTGCTTTCATTAAGGACGAACCGCCTATGAGCCATTTAAACCCGACATTAGTCACCTTTATTTTTTATATTCTTGCAATGCTTGCCATTGGTTTGTATGCCTACAGAGCTACGCATAACTTTGACGAATACATTTTAGGTGGACGAAGTTTAGGAAGTGTTGTGACTGCACTTTCAGCAGGTGCATCCGACATGAGTGGTTGGCTACTCATGGGTCTCCCTGGTGCAATTTATCTATCTGGTCTTTCCGAAGCTTGGATTGCAATCGGCTTAATTATCGGTGCTTGGTTGAACTGGTTGATCGTTGCTGGTCGCTTGCGTGTTCATACCGAATATCAAAATAATGCCCTGACCCTGCCCGATTATTTCACGAGCCGTTTTGCAGACCGTAAAAAGATTTTACGTATCATTTCAGCTGTAGTGATTTTAGTGTTCTTTGCGATTTACTGTGCTTCTGGCATGGTGGCTGGCGCACGACTTTTCGAAAGTTTATTCGGTTGGAACTACACAACAGCACTGTGGATTGGTGCAATTGCAACCATCAGCTATGTCTGTATTGGTGGATTCTTAGCGATCAGTTGGACCGATACTTTCCAAGCGGGTCTGATGATCTTTGCACTGCTGATCACACCGATCATCACCTACCTTGCTTTAGGTGATAACAGTCAAAATCTTGCTGCTATTTTGGAAACAGCTCGCCCGCAAGCTTCTAATTTATTTGAAGGTTTAAGTACAGTTGCGATTTTATCCAGCATGGCGTGGGGCTTAGGCTATTTTGGTCAACCGCATATCTTGGTTCGCTTTATGGCAGCCGATTCTGTTAAATCCATTCCAAATGCACGACGCATTGGTATGACATGGATGATCCTGTGTCTAGGCGGTGCTGTAGCAGCGGGTTATATCGGTATTGCTTACTTCCAAGTTCACCCAGAACTGGCAAGCGTCGTTAATGCCAACCCTGAAACGGTATTTATGGAATTGACTAAAATTCTATTCAATCCGTGGATTGCAGGGATTATTTTAGCCGCAATTTTAGCTGCGGTGATGAGCACACTCAGTTGCCAGTTATTGGTGTGTTCAACCACCTTGACGGAAGATTTGTACAAAGGTTTTATTCGTAAAAATGCATCGCAAAAAGAATTGGTTTGGATTGGACGTGCGATGGTCTTGGCAATTGCCGTATTTGCAATCACCTTTGCAATGAACCCTGCAAGTAAAGTTTTAGGCTTAGTAGCTTATGCATGGGCAGGTTTCGGTGCTGCATTTGGCCCGCTGATTATTCTTTCATTGCTGTGGAAACGTATGACGCTTAACGGAGCAATCATTGGCATGATCGTGGGTGCTGTGACTGTCATCGTGTGGAAAAACTACTTAGGCCACCTTGGTTTATACGAAATCATTCCAGGCTTTATTTTCTCTGCGATCAGTATCGTTGTGGTGAGCTTATTGAGCAAAGCACCTGAAGCTGAAGTTGTTGAACGCTTTGAAAAAGCCGAAGCGCAATATCAAAAAGAAATGTCTGAAATCTAAAATTTTTGACACTAAAAAAGGGGCTAAATGCCCACTGCTGTCCCACAATTTTTCACA
Organism: Acinetobacter sp. YH12218; assembly: GCF_013417925.1. Classification (NCBI taxonomy): domain Bacteria; kingdom Pseudomonadati; phylum Pseudomonadota; class Gammaproteobacteria; order Moraxellales; family Moraxellaceae; genus Acinetobacter; species Acinetobacter sp. YH12218. The sequence goes on along the minus strand of NZ_VPDB01000085.1, from coordinate 101 downwards.
AGAGGAAGCTCATTTGAGCTTCCTCTTGTTTTATGGGTATTTTATCGGGTGAAAATAAAGCTTTTAAAGTTCTTCTTTCAAACAAATTCACTTGAATTATT
>NZ_VPDB01000084.1:0-10445 GCF_013417925.1 Acinetobacter sp. YH12218 | reverse complement strand
GTTCCACTTTAGATATTTGTTTAAGATGAGATGTAACTCATTGAAATGTGTCATCATATTCGTCGTCAGAAAACAAGTATTATGCCATTATTTCAATGAGTTATCTTTTTTTGTCGTGTACAAAGATCACAAAAGCAAAACCCGAGTTCTGCATCCTGCAAAACTCGGGTCTATGAGGTTGTGCTTTCACAAGTATTCTTTTTATTTTTTATTGGCTTTCCTTTCCTGCATCCGTTCCGTGATGCTTCCATCGGCTTCGTCTTCCTTAGTGGGATGTTCCGTTCCCAGTTCCATGTGCCGATGAACAAAGAATAAGTCAATACACTTGACCTGACCATTCGTCAGAAGCCGAAAGCTGTGTAAGCTATTTCTTACACTTTTCTCTTAAATCAAACAAAATCAAGGTGCCTTCGTACCATCCTTATAATCACGGGCGATTTCATCGGTCACCACTTTCTCCTCTTTCTCAGCTTTTTCTATGCCTTCCTGAATTGCCTCTTGCGCTTCTTGTTCATCTTCATCCGTTTGCTCCAATTCTTCTTGGATTTGCTCAAAGACCCTACCTGTTTGCAGCACCACATAGACTGGGAAATGGTCTGAACCGATATTGGGCAATCGTTCCATGTGTACTAAGGCAAAATCTGTACTATGAAAAATATGGTCGAGCGACCAGCGCAGCAGTGGATAATTGGCATGAAAGGTATTCACGAAATGCCGTCCAACTCGTGGGTCTAAAAGCCCACTGATCCGTTGAAAGAGTCGTGTGGTACGTGACCATGCCACATCATTCAGGTCCCCCATAACGATGCAACTTTCATCTAAATCTTTAATCTGATCGCCCACAATCAGCAATTCTGCATCGCGTAAGGTTGAATCTTTTGCTTCCGTTGGACTTGGCGGTTTGGGATGTAAACAATACAGTTGTACCTGATTTCCTGATGCTAAGGTGACTCGGGTATGGATCGAAGGAATTTCATCACTGAGAATAAATTTGACTTCAGTTTCACTAAGTTCTAACTTGCTATACAAATGCATGCCATACAAATTATCCAAAGGTACGGGTACGCGATAAGGATAATCAGCTTCAATCACTGCCAATTCATTTTGCCAAGTTTGATCTGTTTCTAGCGTGAGTACTAAGTCAGGTTGATGCTTTTGTATTTGTGCCAATAATAAGTGATATTGAGTATTCGGCGTAAGTACATTTGAGACAATGATTGAAATTTGTTTCTGTTTGTCTAACTGGTCTGATCGAACTTTTTTGACTTGTTTTTTCCAAAGAAAGGTATAAGGCAAAACCATTTTTAATTGATATGCCAAGGCAGCAATCAACCCAATTAAAATGATTTCACGCGCCAAGTCCCATTCAGCATTCCATAAAATTAAGCCTATGAAGGCAAATATGCCCAAAGCCAAGATTTGCAGACGCGGAAAATCTGCACCACGAAACCACCATTCATCTCGTGGTATGAGTGACCAAAATGTCAACCAAATGACGAAGCTTGCCAGTATTTCAATCCAAATCATTACGCCTCCCTTATATTCTTTATTTTTTATTGATTCATAAATTTATATCAGTTTTGCATGTAACATAAACAAGATATATTGCACAATATTATTGGTGTTTTCATTATGTAGCGCTTGCAGTTATGCGCCCTTTTGGTACACTCGAACCCCCTTTTTATTTTTTAACGCACCGAGGCAAAGTGACATGAAAGTAGGTCTGGTCGGTTGGCGCGGGATGGTTGGTTCCGTCCTTATGCAACGTATGGTTGAAGAAAACGATTTCGCTCATTTCGAACCGTTTTACTTTTCTACCAGTAATGCAGGTGGTGAAGCCCCTGCGTTTGGTGGTAAGACTGCCCCAGCACTTATGGATGCAACGGACATTGATAGTCTGAAGCAAATGGATGTCATTATCACCTGCCAAGGTGGCGATTATACGACTGAAGTTTTCCCTAAGCTTAAAGCTGAAAACTGGAATGGTTACTGGATCGATGCTGCATCGACTTTACGTATGGATGATGAAGCGATCATCGTACTTGACCCAGTAAACATGAACGTAATCAAAGACGGCTTAGTGAAAGGCACAAAAACATTCGTGGGCGGTAACTGTACCGTTTCATTGATGTTGATGGGTTTAGGTGGTCTATTCCAAAATAATTTAGTGGAATGGGCAACCTCAATGACGTATCAAGCGGCTTCTGGTGCAGGCGCGCAAAACATGCGTGAACTGATTTCAGGTATGGGCTACTTGTACAACAATACCAAAGATTTGCTAGATGACCCACGTTCACCAATTTTAGATATCGATTCTAAAATTGCACAGTTACAACGTGGCGAAGGTTTCCCATCTGCAAACTTCGGTGTGCCTTTAGCAGGTTCGCTCATTCCTTATATCGACAAACAGCTTGAAAGCGGTCAGTCGAAAGAAGAATGGAAAGGTCAAGTTGAAACCAACAAGATCTTAGGCAACCAGCAAATCGTTCCAATCGATGGACACTGTGTCCGTATTGGTGCGATGCGTTGTCACTCACAAGCATTGACTTTAAAACTTCGTAAAGATGTTCCACTGGATGAAATCGAAGATATCATCGCTAGTGCCAACGATTGGTCTAAAGTGGTGCCAAATACGCGTGAAGCTTCAATGACTGATCTGACTCCTGTTGCTGTAACTGGCACCTTGTCTGTTCCAGTTGGTCGTCTACGTAAGCTCAACATGGGTAAAGAATACCTAGGCGCATTCACTGTGGGTGACCAATTGCTTTGGGGTGCTGCTGAACCTTTACGTCGTATGCTAAGAATTCTCATTGATTATAAAAATGCTTAAGCATTTTTAAGTCTCTGAACAAGAAGCCGATCACAATTGATCGGCTTTTTTATGTAACTGTCGTGTAAATATTTTACAATTCTTTGACAACTCGCTAATCTATAATTTTCGCCATGCGACATATATTCGAGCTAAAGATTAAGATGACCGTATATAACAAATTAAAGATCGCCATTTTAGCCGTTATTGCATCTCAAAACATTCAAGCGATCAGCATTGATCCTGTACAAGTCCAGTCAGCACCCGGGGAATTGCTGTACGCTGAGATTCATTTTCGCCACTCAAATACATCTGTGCCGCTCAATGCAAGTTTAGCCACGGCAGAGGATTTGTTAAGTATGGGTACAGGGCATCAACCACCGGGACATTTAAACTTCTTTACACGTCGTGATGGTGCAGGCAATGGGGTAATTACCATTACCTCTTCGCGTCCAGTGACCGATGCTGAGCTTAATTTTATTGTCAATATTAAAGAAGGTAATGCTTCACGCCTGCAACAAATTCGCACACCATTAAAACGCAATCCAGCGCCGTCGAATGCGAATCAAACACGTGCCAATGAGCGTGCTTTAGCACCTGTCGTTATTGTAAATGAAAAAGATATTGCCTTAAATTTACCTGTCAGCACACTGTATACCGCAAAAGCACCCGTAGCTGCAGAACAACCCCTATTACTCAGTACCAAAGCACCGCCAAAATTAGCACAATTAGCAACTTCAACGCCTGTTGCGATTGAACCTGTCACGCATGTACAAAATTATAGCGTTGCACCTGCGGAGCAAAATAGCGCAAATACTTCATCTGGTTCTGAAACATCAATTTCGCAAGTTACAAAAACCAATTCGACCGGCTCTGTCAGTTCAGAAATGCAAGCCACACAAACTGCAACAGCATCAACTGCAAGATCTAAAGACCCATTGGCACAAAAATTTGCTGCGGAGCAGGCAGCACAAAAACGTGAAAATCCAACAACGACAGCTCAAAAAGCATCTACACCAAAACCAACAAGTACCGCGGCTTCATCGACAGCAACACCAGCGGCAAAATATGTGGTTCGCTCAAATGAAAGCCTTTGGGGGATTGCCTCACGTATCGCGACAGAACAAAACCGCCCTGTTTCTGAAGTCATGCAACAAATTAAAAACAGCAACGAACATGCATTCATTCAAGGCGATGTAAACCGTCTGCGCCGTGGTGCTGCCTTAAATCTGCATGGTATGCAGCAAGCAAAACAGCCTGTAAAAGTCTCTGCTGCAGAACTTGCCAAAGTGCCTTCGAAGCAGTCAGGCAAAACCAAATACCGCTTGAATCAAGCTGAAATGAGTCTGGTGGCAGAGAAAGCGCAAGATTCGGCACAATCTTCTGCCAACAGCGCAGCAGAAAAGAATAAAACTTCGAAAGAGTTGTCATTAAAAGTTATGACATCTCGTGAAAAAACCGTTAAATTACAGAGAAACGTAACTGAATTAGAATTGGCGCTAAATCAAAAGGATCACAGAATTCAATTATTAAATGCTCGTCTTGCTCAACTGCAACAACAGTTGAAAGCTCAACAAGCAGATAAAAGAAGCCAATAAACTAAAACGTTACCAATCAAGATTTTATAGGGATGAGTGCAACTTTATATCGCTCTATCTCCAAGGGGTTAAAACATGCTGATTTATGTGATTCCATTAGTGATCTTAGTGATCGTATTGGTTTTTTTAAACAAACGCCAAAAAGATCAAGAATCAGATAAAGCCAAACCAACATCCACTAAAACCAAGAAAACGGGTGTTTCGGCCAAAGCGACTCCGAAGAAAACTCAAGTAGTTGAAAGCAGTGTCATTGAAAAAAAATCAATGACGCCATTAACGACCGATGCTCGTGGCAAAATTGAAAAATTAATTGCAGAACGTAATTTCTTTTCTGCTGAAGCACAAATCAATCAATCGTTAAAACGTGACAACTCACAACATGAGTTATATCTATATCTATTAGATATTCACATTTTACAAAAAGACGAATTTGCCATCAGCCAATTGCTAAGCCATATTCGTTCACTTGAACTCGATGAAATTTTAGAACAAGCTGAAGCAAAAAAAGTAGAATTTGAAAATTCTCAAAATGTGAAAGATGATGCCATTAACTTTGTATCACCGATCACTGAAGAGGCTCCATCAAAAGCTCAAAATACCTCTGATTTTGATGCTTTAATGCAAAGTTCAACTGCTGCACCTGTTGAGCCAAAAGCAGCTGAAATTAAACCTCTAGATTTTAATTTCACCACTGAAACGCCTGCAAAAGCAGACATTTCAGCCCCTGTTGAAAGTGCGCCTGCTGAAAAAATACAGCCGCTTGAATTTGATACGCTTTCAATTTCACCAGAGCCTGTACTTGAAGCAGCACCGAAAACCGAAGAGATTGCTCAGCCATCTCCTGCTGTTGAAGAAATCAAACCGATTGATTTTGCCCCAAGTACAGAAGCTGCTGTCGAAACCAAAACAGAAACTGTAGAAGAAAAAATCGAGCCTTTAGATTTTTCATTTACAACAGAAACACCGGTTGTAGAAGAAAACAAAGTTGAAGCTCCAGCCTTAAACTTTGACTTAGGTGCTTTTGAAACAGCAAAAACAGAAGAAGCAGTTGTCGCTCCTGCAACAGAGTTTAACCTAGAGTCTACGCCTGAAGATAAACCTGCCGCACCTGCTTCAAGTGGTGTGAGTTTTGATATTAGTGGTTTAGGCACACCTTCAACCCCATCTGCTACAGACCAAAACGATCCATTGGTTCAATCTTTCCCTGAACTGGTTGAAGTCAATGAAATTGAATTGAATCTTGAATTGGCAGCGCAATACATCAAACTAGGTGCTTATGACGCTGCACGTGAAATTTTGACTGAAAAAGAAGCTGAGTTTTCTTCAGCTCAACGTCAACAAGCAGATCAGTTACTGAATCAAATCGCATCTTAAGCAAAAGCGATTTAAACTAAAGCAGTCTTTCAAGGCTGCTTTTTTTATGATGAAAAAAATTGCTCTTATTTATATGGGTGGTACCTTTGGTTGTATCGGTGAACCTTTAAGCCCCATGCCAGCGAATGCGTTTTTACCTAAATTACAGCATGTCCTGCCACTGCACCTTAACATTGAATGTTTTGTCGCACCTGTCATTCGTGACAGTAGTGCCTGTACCGCACCCGACTGGCTGGCACTGATCCAACAAATTCAAAGCTTACAATTACAACAATTTCAGCATTTCGTAATTATTCATGGCACAGACACGCTTAGCTATGCCAGCGCAGTGCTTGCACACTTTATGGGACAGTCTGCTCATATCGTGCTAACAGGCAGCCAATATCCGCTGTTTAATGTGGCTGGTGACAACACCCGTGAATTTACCGATGCCATCGACAATTTAAATTTTGCATTGGAATCGGTACACCAATCGAGTGTTGGGGTTTATTTGGCCTTTCACCATCAATTGATGCATGCTCAATCCGCACTGAAAGTGCATACAACCGATCTGAAAGCCTTTGATGGGCTGCCAGCCACACAGCCACTTTCAATGCTGACATCGCCTTATATTGTTCAGGCCAATGATTTAGACAAAGCGGCTCATTTCAATTGCCTGAATTGGATGTGGCAACCGATTGCAACCAAGCTACACAGTCAAAATTTAACGACTCTGCTTACACACACGCCAGACGTTTTGATTCTGCAAGGTTTTGGCACAGGCAACATTGCCGTTGATGCTGAATTACTCAATGTATTGAAAGCCATACAACAAAAAAATTGCAAAATTATCTTAAGTACACAGGTTGTTCATGGCGGTATAGATCAGCGCTATGCTGTGAGTGACTGGGTCAAAGACAGCGGAATTTTACTGAGTAATTGTTTGGGGCATGCAGATCTTTATGCCAAATGTTTGAAAATGTATTTACAATACGGCAGTGACGCAGACTGGACTGCGCATTGGAACGATTAAGTCATTTGAGGTAACTATGCAACGTTTTGCGATTGGGATTGAGTTTTGTGGCATGCAATACAAGGGCTGGCAAACTCAGCAACCGGGCGTACCAAGCGTGCAAGAAACCATTGAAACCGTCCTCAGTAAAGTGGCCAATGAGCCAATCATGTTGCACGGTGCTGGCCGAACAGATGCTGGTGTCCATGCAACCAATATGGTGGCACATTTCGATACTCAGGCGATTCGTCCCATTCGTGGATGGTTAATGGGCAGCAATAGCCAATTACCCCGTGATATTTCCATCCAATGGATTAAGGAAATGGATCAGGACTTCCATGCCCGCTTTAAAGCGCAAGCACGTCGTTATCGCTATGTGGTCTATAATAATCCACAACGTCCAGCTTTATTACATAAGCAAGTGACCCATGTTTATGCCAAGCTAGATGTGCTGAAAATGCAACGTGCCGCGGCCAAATTTGAAGGCACTCATAATTTCGAAAGCTTCCGTGCCGCAGCCTGTCAGTCCAATCAGCCAGTTCGTCATGTCAGCCATTGTCGCTTGATCCAACACGGATGTTACTTGGTCCTAGATATTCAGGCCGATGGTTTTTTACATCACATGGTGCGTAACATCATGGGCTGTTTATTGGAAATTGGGCAAGGTATGTATGACGTTGACCATATTGACGACATTTTTGCGGCTGAAGACCGAAAAGCAGCTGGTGTCACCGCACCGCCCGATGGGCTGTATTTTATCCATGCAGACTATCCAGCACAGTTTGAACTTCCTCAAGTTCCGCTGGGACCTCATTGGTTAAATATGCCTGAATAAAAAATTCCTCCCAACCTCCCTTTCACAGAGGGATGAGTGTCATTTTCGCCATTGCTAGGTTCTAAAAATGAAAGTACCCCTTTCAAAGGGGGGATTCTGTTTAGGGAAGGATTTTATCGAAGATCAACCTTAACGCTGCTTCCGCTTACGGTATTCCACGGGCGTTTCATTGGTCCAGCGTTTAAATGCGCGATAGAACGTACTTGGCTCAGAAAAACCCGTTAAGTAAACAATGCGCTCCACACTTTCATTGGTATTGGCCAATAATTTTTTAGCCAAACGACAGCGATAGTCTGACAAAATTTGCTGAAAACTGGTATTGGCTTCTGACAACTGAGTCCGTAAACGACGTGGGGTAATGTTGAGCTGTGCAGCGACCGTTTCGAGTGTGGTTTCACCACTTTCAAGCGTTGAACCAATAGCACGGCGAACTTCACCAACCAAATCATAACGCGCCAACTCCTGAAGTTTTTCAATCGCTAACTGCTCATGCAATTGTAATAACTCAGGTTCTGCCTGCCACAATTGATACTCTAAAATAGCCGGATCAAAATATAATCGGGTTTCTTTCTGCCCTAAACTCACAGGGCATTCATAGACACGGAAATACTCATCATCTGGCGCGCCCTGACTAAAGTTAAAGTCGATATAAATTGGCTGAAAACGCCCTTCAGTAATAAACTTAAAGAAACGCAAAACACCCGACATCGCGCATTCAGAAAAATGACGATTCACGATATTTTCTGCCCAAGGCTGATGACCATTGGTCAAATAGCAGCGGTCATCTTCAATCACCAATTGCGCATGAAAGGCATCGCTAATGAGGCGTTGATACGCCAAAGCCCGCTTTAAACCTTCACCGAAATTCTCAGATGAAATGAATAAGTGTTCAATCACCTGCCCTCGATATAAAGGCAAATGCTCACCCAGATGCAAACCAATGTCAGGATCCTTACTGACCTCTTCTGCAGCCACCCAGAATGCAAATTGTGCATTCAATGGGGTACGGTCATTGGTTTCAACCTGATTTAATGCCACACCCGCTTTTGTTAAAATTTCTTCTGTTGGCAATCCGGCACGACGAATCGCTTGATACCCTAAACGCAACACAACAGATGCATCAGTTAGCTGACCCACTCCAGAACCTTCCTTGTATGTACTTCATTTATACCTAAAAAGATTGATTTTAGATTAACTGCGATTGACCAAACTGACAACAGTTACTGCACATTTTTTGTTGAAAATATTTAACTGAATTGTTCGCTTATTTTACTGACAGTCGATCAGTTCAAAGCCTTTTACGGCTTGTATTCTGAAAAAAAATTGACTATAATTTGCGCCTTGCTAATTTATTCATTCAGGTAGGCTATGGCCAATAAAGAGGAACTCATCGAGTTCGAAGGCGTTGTCACCGAGACGCTTCCTAATACTATGTTCCGTGTACGTTTAGAAAACGGTCATGAAGTGATTGCTCACATCTCTGGCAAAATGCGTAAACACTATATCCGTATTTTGACTGGCGACAGTGTTAAAGTAGAAATGACACCTTATGATTTGACTAAGGGTCGTATCACTTACCGTGCGCGCTAAGTTTTAGCGAAGCGAAAAAGCCACTTTATAAGTGGCTTTTTTTTTGTATCTATTTCAATGCAATGATAAAAATTGACTGCAAATTTGCTTTCCTTTACAGTCTAAAAACATAAAAATTCGATTAAAAAATTTAAAATATAAGGATATAAAATCATATGAAACATCTAGGATTAGTCGGTGCTGTCTTTTGAGTTGCTTGTGCCACGACAGGCCAAAAGCAACTCAATCAATCCCTACAACACGATATTGGACAGCCAGCTGATCAAGTTCGTAAAGAGCTCAACTTAAGTCAATTGGGCTACAAAGTGATGGGAGCACCTGTACAAAGCAATGAAAAACTTAGCTATACGATTGTACGCTCGATGCCAATTCCGATAGGTACACCGAATATCGGCACCAGTATAGCCATGGGCGCCCCTATCCCAACGCCTTCTAAAGATGGTGTCACTGTCGATATGCAATGTAAAATCGAGTTCAAATTACGCAATCAAATAGTTGAATCTATTGACTATATTGGCAGAGCTTGTTGATCCTACGATAGAACACAAAAGGCTAATCCTGCTCGGAAGACCGTGTATCAAATGACTACAGTGTTATACAGACCAATCTGACTAAACTGAATTTATTTCGTGAGGAACTGACCCATGAAATTTATTTTGGAACATCAGGTTTACGAAGATCAGCGTTTTATTCACCCTATACTGAGCATGGGATGCGTTCTAAGCATTGTGTTATTGGCTGGCTGTACCACGACATCAACGATATCCTCCGTTGAACGTGAACGCCATTTAGCCTCATTTATTGGTCAATCGAGCCAAACGATTCAAGCAGAACTCGACCTCAGCAAACTGGGCTATCAAAGGACTTCTCCCGTGGAGGTCAGTTCGGACTACCTCCTTTATCGTGTCGCACGCCCGATTAGTATTCCTTTACCGATGGCGGAAAATCCTGCGATGGGCATGGGCAGCGGTGCTGCTGTGCCGATTCCTAGTGGAAATACACGCTATGAGGTGGAGTTAAACTGCCTTATTCAATTTCGCATAAAGCATAATATTGCAACTGATGTCCGATTAACTGGTCGCACCTGTTAGGGCATCAACTCTAGGGTTTATAATTTCTAGCTTTGTACACGACAAAAAAAGATAACTCATTGAAATAATGGCATAATACTTGTTTTCTGACGACGAATATGATGACACATTTCAATGAGTTACATCTCATCTTAAACAAATATCTAAAGTGGAACAA
>NZ_VPDB01000083.1:0-10753 GCF_013417925.1 Acinetobacter sp. YH12218 | reverse complement strand
ATGAAGACGGCTTACGCCACCATCAAAGGTATTGAGGTGATGCGTGCACTACGCAAAGGCCAGGCCTCAGCATTTTATTATGGTGATCCCCTGGGCGAAATGCGCCTGGTAAGCAGAGTTTTTGAAATGTAAGGCCTTTGAATAAGACAAAAGGCTGCCTCATCGCTAACTTTGCAACAGTGCCTCGCGGTCGGACTGCAAGTGATCTTGAAGCCACGGGCCCGTCCCACCCCGACATGGACCTCGATGCCCGAACGGACGTTAGATTTCGAGTTCTAGGCGTTCTGCGATGAAGGTTGGATCCCAGCCGGGATTGAAAGTGTCGACGTGGGTGAATCCGAGCCGCTCGTATAGGCCACGCAGGTTCGGGTGGCAGTCGAGCCGCAGCTTGGCGCACCCCTGCGTTCGCGCGGCATGGCGGCAAGCCTCGATCAGCGCGGAGCTGACACCCCGGCCCGCATGTGTCCGTCGCACCGCGAGCTTGTGCAGATATGCGGCCTCCCCCTTGAGGGCGTCGGGCCAGAACTCGGGATCCTCGGCCGACAAGGTGCAACAGCCGACGATGCCGTCGCTGCAACTCGCGACTAGGAGCTCGGATCTCAGGACGAAGGTCTCCGCGAATGTCCGGTCGATCCGCGCGACGTCCCAGGCGGGCGTTCCCTTGGCGGACATCCACGCCGCAGCGTCGTGCATCAGCCGCACAACCTCGTCGATATCACCCGAGCAGGCGACCCGAACGTTCGGAGGCTCCTCGCTGTCCATTCGCTCCCCTGGCGCGGTATGAACCGCCGCCTCATAGTGCAGTTTGATCCTGACGAGCCCAGCATGTCTGCGCCCACCTTCGCGGAACCTGACCAGGGTCCGCTAGCGGGCGGCCGGAAGGTGAATGCTAGGCATGATCTAACCCTCGGTCTCTGGCGTCGCGACTGCGAAATTTCGCGAGGGTTTCCGAGAAGGTGATTGCGCTTCGCAGATCTCCAGGCGCGTGGGTGCGGACGTAGTCAGCGCCATTGCCGATCGCGTGAAGTTCCGCCGCAAGGCTCGCTGGACCCAGATCCTTTACAGGAAGGCCAACGGTGGCGCCCAAGAAGGATTTCCGCGACACCGAGACCAATAGCGGAAGCCCCAACGCCGACTTCAGCTTTTGAAGGTTCGACAGCACGTGCAGCGATGTTTCCGGTGCGGGGCTCAAGAAAAATCCCATCCCCGGATCGAGGATGAGCCGGTCGGCAGCGACCCCGCTCCGTCGCAAGGCGGAAACCCGCGCCTCGAAGAACCGCACAATCTCGTCGAGCGCGTCTTCGGGTCGAAGGTGACCGGTGCGGGTGGCGATGCCATCCCGCTGCGCTGAGTGCATAACCACCAGCCTGCAGTCCGCCTCAGCAATATCGGGATAGAGCGCAGGGTCAGGAAATCCTTGGATATCGTTCAGGTAGCCCACGCCGCGCTTGAGCGCATAGCGCTGGGTTTCCGGTTGGAAGCTGTCGATTGAAACACGGTGCATCTGATCGGACAGGGCGTCTAAGAGCGGCGCAATACGTCTGATCTCATCGGCCGGCGATACAGGCCTCGCGTCCGGATGGCTGGCGGCCGGTCCGACATCCACGACGTCTGATCCGACTCGCAGCATTTCGATCGCCGCGGTGACAGCGCCGGCGGGGTCTAGCCGCCGGCTCTCATCGAAGAAGGAGTCCTCGGTGAGATTCAGAATGCCGAACACCGTCACCATGGCGTCGGCCTCCGCAGCGACTTCCACGATGGGGATCGGGCGAGCAAAAAGGCAGCAATTATGAGCCCCATACCTACAAAGCCCCACGCATCAAGCTTTTGCCCATGAAGCAACCAGGCAATGGCTGTAATTATGACGACGCCGAGTCCCGACCAGACTGCATAAGCAACACCGACAGGGATGGATTTCAGAACCAGAGAAAGAAAATAAAATGCGATGCCATAACCGATTATGACAACGGCGGAAGGGGCAAGCTTAGTAAAGCCCTCGCTAGATTTTAATGCGGATGTTGCGATTACTTCGCCAACTATTGCGATAACAAGAAAAAGCCAGCCTTTCATGATATATCTCCCAATTTGTGTAGGGCTTATTATGCACGCTTAAAAATAATAAAAGCAGACTTGACCTGATAGTTTGGCTGTGAGCAATTATGTGCTTAGTGCATCTAACGCCGGAGTTAAGCCGCCGCGCGTAGCGCGGTCGGCTTGAACGAATTGTTAGACATCATTTACCAACTGACTTGATGATCTCGCCTTTCACAAAGCGAATAAATTCTTCCAAGTGATCTGCGCGTGAGGCCAAGTGATCTTCTTTTTGTCCCAGATAAGCTTGCTTAGCTTCAAGTAAGACGGGCTGATACTGGGCAGGTAGGCGTTTTATTGCCCAGTCGGCAGCGACATCCTTCGGCGCGATTTTGCCGGTTATTGCGCTGTACCAAATGCGGGACAACGTAAGCACTACATTTCGCTCATCGCCGGCCCAGTCGGGCTGCGAGTTCCATAGCTTCAAGGTTTCCCTCAGCGCCTCGAATAGATCCTGTTCAGGAACCGGGTCAAAGAATTCCTCCGCTGCCGGACCTACCAAGGCAACGCTATGTTCTCTTGCTTTTGTAAGCAGGATAGCTAGATCAATGTCGATCATGGCTGGCTCGAAGATACCCGCAAGAATGTCATTGCGCTGCCATTCTCCAAATTGCAGCTCGCGCTTAGCCGGATAACGCCACGGGATGATGTCGTCATGCACGACAAGGGTGACTTCTATAGCGCGGAGCGTCTCGCTCTCGCCAGGGAAAGCCGAAGCCTCCATAAGATCATTGAGCAATGCTCGCCGCGTCGTTTCATCAAGCTTTACGGCCACAGTAACCAACAAATCAATATCGCTGTATGGCTTCAGGCCGCCATCCACTGCGGAGCCGTACAAATGCACGGCCAGCAACGTTGATTCCAGATGGCGCTCAATGACGCTTAGCACCTCTGATAGTTGGTTCGAAATTTCGATGGTCACCGCTTCCCTCATGATGTCTAACGGGCGAGGTAAGCCGACCGCAGAATGCGGGTCGGCTTGACCGAAATGTTAGAACCAGAAGCCAAAACGGATAACTTGAATTTGGCGACGGGCGCTAACCGTGAAAAAACGCTGCGCCACCGAGGCGGCACAGCACTGCAAAAACGATAGCTGCTTGCGCTTGCTACGCAAGGGCTAGAGGCCAAAAAGACTGAAAACCTGCGCAGCCCATGCAGGCGAAGCCCGGAAAAAAGGCAAAACAGGCACTGAATAACGCCTGAAAAGCTAAATGCCGTTTGAATAAACATGAGCTAAATAAAGCTGGGTTTCAGTGGTGCTAACGTTGGACGTAACGAGAGCCGGAGCGCAGCGGAGGGAACCAAAATGCGCAGCATTTTGGCGTCCCGTTGACGGAATGGTTAGCCGTTTCGACGCGCATAAACGGAGTGGGTGTACGGAATTACAGCTTGAATGGTTTCGGTTGAGACAAGCTCGAATTCTGTTTCGTTGAGCATTGGGAAGAAGGCGTCACCCTCGAAGGTTTGATGTACCTCAGATAGAAACACGCCGTGGGCGTGAGGTAGTGCCAGAGTGTATATCTCAGCTCCGCCCGCGACGTAGAGTTCATTGCCGAGTTCGGATGCCAAAGCGATAGCGTGCGACAGCGTTGAAACAACTACGCAGCCAGTGGCGCGGTAGTTAGCTTGGCGTGAGATTACCAATGTGTGACGGTTCGGTAGAGGCTTGCCGATAGACTCAAAGGTCTTTCGCCCCATGACAACGACTTTTCCCTCAGTGAGTCTGCGAAAAATCTTCTGCTCACCCGGAATTTTCCAGGGGATATTAGGACCATTGCCAATAACCCGATTGGCTCCCATCGCAGCAACGAGATAAATGCGTACTGATTCCGAGTTCATATGGCTAACTTTGTTTTAGGGCGACTGCCCTGCTGCGTAACATCGTTGCTGCTCCATAACATCAAACATCGACCCACGGCGTAACGCGCTTGCTGCTTGGATGCCCGAGGCATAGACTGTACAAAAAAACAGTCATAACAAGCCATGAAAACCGCCACTGCGCCGTTACCACCGCTGCGTTCGGTCAAGGTTCTGGACCAGTTGCGTGAGCGCATACGCTACTTGCATTACAGTTTACGAACCGAACAGGCTTATGTCAACTGGGTTCGTGCCTTCATCCGTTTCCACGGTGTGCGTCACCCGGCAACCTTGGGCAGCAGCGAAGTCGAGGCATTTCTGTCCTGGCTGGCGAACGAGCGCAAGGTTTCGGTCTCCACGCATCGTCAGGCATTGGCGGCCTTGCTGTTCTTCTACGGCAAGGTGCTGTGCACGGATCTGCCCTGGCTTCAGGAGATCGGAAGACCTCGGCCGTCGCGGCGCTTGCCGGTGGTGCTGACCCCGGATGAAGTGGTTCGCATCCTCGGTTTTCTGGAAGGCGAGCATCGTTTGTTCGCCCAGCTTCTGTATGGAACGGGCATGCGGATCAGTGAGGGTTTGCAACTGCGGGTCAAGGATCTGGATTTCGATCACGGCACGATCATCGTGCGGGAGGGCAAGGGCTCCAAGGATCGGGCCTTGATGTTACCCGAGAGCTTGGCACCCAGCCTGCGCGAGCAGCTGTCGCGTGCACGGGCATGGTGGCTGAAGGACCAGGCCGAGGGCCGCAGCGGCGTTGCGCTTCCCGACGCCCTTGAGCGGAAGTATCCGCGCGCCGGGCATTCCTGGCCGTGGTTCTGGGTTTTTGCGCAGCACACGCATTCGACCGATCCACGGAGCGGTGTCGTGCGTCGCCATCACATGTATGACCAGACCTTTCAGCGCGCCTTCAAACGTGCCGTAGAACAAGCAGGCATCACGAAGCCCGCCACACCGCACACCCTCCGCCACTCGTTCGCGACGGCCTTGCTCCGCAGCGGTTACGACATTCGAACCGTGCAGGATCTGCTCGGCCATTCCGACGTCTCTACGACGATGATTTACACGCATGTGCTGAAAGTTGGCGGTGCCGGAGTGCGCTCACCGCTTGATGCGCTGCCGCCCCTCACTAGTGAGAGGTAGGGCAGCGCAAGTCAATCCTGGCGGATTCACTACCCCTGCGCGAAGGCCATCGGTGCCGCATCGAACGGCCGGTTGCGGAAAGTCCTCCCTGCGTCCGCTGATGGCCGGCAGCAGCCCGTCGTTGCCTGATGGATCCAACCCCTCCGCTGCTATAGTGCAGTCGGCTTCTGACGTTCAGTGCAGCCGTCTTCTGAAAACGACAGCCACCATGAAAGTCCGTCCCTGACCTGAACCTGATGTATTGAGCGCAGGGGTGTAGGTTTTGTTGAAGACGTTATTAACTCTCAATGTCAGGTCAACATTGTTGGTAAACTTGTAATTGGCAAATACATCAACCAGCGCATAGGATGGTGTCTTGGCTGCTGATGTTGTTTTGCCGCTGGATACATAATTGTAACGCGCCCCCGCAGTCAGCTTTTCTTCCAAGAAGCGTGCACCCGCTGTCAGCGTGAACGTGTGATCAGGGAGATAGTTATTGGATCCCAGACCTGGCATCTGAGCTGGCATATTGGTTTTGGTGTAGGAATAGCTGACACCAGCAAAAGCAAAGCGCGCATCATAATTTGTTTGCAGTTCAAAACCACTGCATCTAACGTTTGACATGAGGGGCGGCCAAGGGCGCCAGCCCTTGGACGTCCCCCTCGATGGAAGGGTTAGGCATCACTGCGTGTTCGCTCGAATGCCTGGCGTGTTTGAACCATGTACACGGCTGGACCATCTGGGGTGGTTACGGTACCTTGCCTCTCAAACCCCGCTTTCTCGTAGCATCGGATCGCTCGCAAGTTGCTCGGCGACGGGTCCGTTTGGATCTTGGTGACCTCGGGATCATTGAACAGCAACTCAACCAGAGCTCGAACCAGCTTGGTTCCCAAGCCTTTGCCCAGTTGTGATGCATTCGCCAGTGACTGGTCTATTCCGCGTACTCCTGGATCGGTTTCTTCTTCCCACCATCCGTCCCCGCTTCCAAGAGCAACGTACGACTGGGCATACCCAATCGGCTCTCCATTCAGCATTGCAATGTATGGAGTGACGGACTCTTGCGCTAAAACGCTTGGCAAGTACTGTTCCTGTACGTCAGCAAGTGTCGGGCGTGCTTCTTCTCCGCCCCACCACTCGACGATATGAGATCGATTTAGCCACTCATAGAGCATCGCAAGGTCATGCTCAGTCATGAGGCGCAGTGTGACGGAATCGTTGCTGTTGGTCACGATGCTGTACTTTGTGATGCCTAACACCTCTTGAGAAAATTCATGGTCTACAATACCTTTTGAGCTTCTGAATATTTCTTTTAGCCTTTCTTTTTCATCTTCGGTCATTTGAACCTCCTATTTATTTGAATCCAAGTTGCACCAGTAATGGGTAAAACGTCCTGAATTTTTCAGGCTGTAAAAGCATATCAGCAATACGTTTTGCAAAGTCTTCGTATGATTCAGTACCTACTGAATACTCACTCATTTCGTGCATTTCAGACAGTTTGTGAGCGAATAAATGACGTTGTGCATCGGTCATAGGGATAAAGAAATCAGGGGTATTTGGATCTCGTTTCGGGTCAACTGGCTTTTCAATTTTTTGCTGTTGTTTTTGTTTAAGCCTGAATGAAAAGCCTGAAATAGTACGCCCTCGCTTATGTTGTTCGTAAGTTACTGTGATGTCTGTATGCTCATTGATCTGTTTAATTGACGGTTCTAGCACACGCTTTTTAAAGTTGTGCATGTCTTTGTATTCGTTATCTTCAACGCCAAGTTTATGCCTAAACTCTGACAACTCAATTTGTGGCGTTTTACCGACTTCACGCCACGCTATAAGCAACTCGTAAAGGCGGATAGCGTACTTACTGGTGAGCTGTGTAACCTGTTTTAGTTGATAGCTTGTAAAGTGTTCCTCTAATCGCAAAATCAAAGGTACAACATCGGGGGCAAAAGTGATTTCTAGTATTGCTTCGTTTGTAGCGTATGCAATCCGACTAACCCAACGTGATTTAACAATAAAATCTGTACCTCCCCTAACCTCTCTAAATGAAAATTGACGATTGAATAAATTATCAACCGCATTTTTTAAGGCTTCATAAGCTGTTTTTTTATCAACATTAAAGTGCTTCATGTAGTCACTTGCATGTATTTGTAGCTTACTGTCTGCTGTTATTCCGTTTTCTGTTTCTCTTGCATTGATGATTGCTAAAAGCATTAAACGCTGTTCAGTTACTTCTAGGTTGTAACTAGCATTAATCAAAGCATTGTCTTTCACTACCAACCCATTTTTCATATTTTCGCTCATTTATAAGCATATAAGTACATAATAAATAAATGAAGTTTAAAATACAAGTTTTATCATGTACGTTAAAGAGGGGGATTTGTATGTTAATGGAGGGGAATTTGTACGTTAATGGAGGGGAATTTGTACGTTAATGGAGGGGAATTTGTACGTTAATAACAGCTGTAAGCCTTGTATAACAATGCTTTCAAGGCGTCTAAAAGCATTTAAAAGCTTTAAAATAATTAAAAACCCAAAATCTTTTAAAAACACATGAAAACTGCCCTAGGTTTTCGCTTCGCTCAAACTCTATTGAATCTCGCAAGCTCGATTCGAGGGGCAGTTTTTTGGTTAATTCTGTTTGTGAAATCTAAAAGCAAAAGCAACTATGAATTCGCTTCGCTCATAAAGCTTTATGCTCGCTTCGCTCGTCTAGGGGCAAATTTCAGCATGAAAATATAGATTTTCTAGGATTCAAATCATTTAAAAGCGGTTTTTCAGAGGGTCGATGGTCGAATATTGCTAGTTCGCTCGTAGACACTCGCTCTATAAGACCATGTATTGTTTAGATAATTTTAAGAAACGCCAAAAAAGAAAATTTAAATTTTAGCGTGAACGTGGCTTATGGCTTTGTGTTTTTGATTCAGCCAGTAGTTTATTGGCTTCGTCATGTTTTCCTTGCTCACGTAAGGCTTTACGTGCAAAAAACGCCTGTTTTTCTCGTTCTTGTTGTGCCTTGGCTTCCTGTTTCCGCTTTTCCTGTTCGGCTAACTTCCGTTGTTGTTCACGTTCAAGGTGAAGTCTTGCTCGATCATGTTTGGCTTTCAGGTTCGGATTAGCTTTGTTTACGATCTCTTTTGCCCGATCTGTATAGCGTTCAGGTTCTAAACGTGGGGTTTTGGTCTTTAAATCTCGTTCCTGACTGTCCAATTCTTGCCATTGGGTTTGAATTTCTGCATTCGCAGCATCCCATTTCCCACCAAAAAACATAGGTCTTTTGCCTAATTGTTCTTTTTGGTGTTCAAGATTGGTTTTTGATAGCCCTATTTGCTCTAAAACAGCGTTCATTTGCTCGATTTCTGTTTTTTGGGTAGTTAGTGCTATGTTTTTTGCTTCTGTGGCTACAGCGTCGTTATATTGCGAAATAACGCTATATGCGATTTTGGTCAATTCTTCAGGGGAACGTTGTTCCTGGTCTTTTTCTTTTTGGCGTTGTTCCTGGTCTAATTTTTCCCTGGTCTGAATCAAGTTATTCAACAGTCGTTCAGATGCTTGTATCTCTTGATCTAAACCTTTGATGTGTTGGCTAAATTGGTTGCGTTCACGGATGGCATCATTGGATAGACTGATTTCGGTGTCTATTCCTTGTCTGCGAAGTTGGGTAACTTGTGGCCCCTCATGTTGAGTGGCTTCAAGGTCTATGCCTTGATCTTTGTAACTACGGTGATCGACACGATCTGCAAAGCCATGTTTTTCTAAATGGCGGTTGGTCAATTCTGCAAAGTGTTCTCTCCAGTGGCTCACGGTTTCACTGGATTGCTCTTTGTTGAAGTCTCGATTTTTCTTTTTGGCAAAGTCGCCTGTCTGTGGGTCAATCTGCCGACTGGTGAACATGATGTGTGCATGGAAGTTTCTTTCATCACTTCCGCTTTTGGTATGTGGAGCATGGATACATGCGTCCACGATCACACCATGTTTTTCTACAATTTCCTGACATAGCTCATCGAGCAAGTCTTGTCTTTGTTCTGCATTAAACTCATGGGGAAAGGCAATTTCAAACTCTCTTGCTAAGGTTGCATCTTTTCTACGTTCAACCTGTTCAACTGCATTCCATAATTCTTGACGGTCTAATAATTCTTTTTTGGTGTTTTCAGGTGCATAGATTTTTTTAGATTCCACACCTGTTTTTTGGGTGTAGTCCTGAATTTTTCCTTGATAATGATCTTCTAATTTTTCACCTGAACGATAGGCAGAACATGCAACGGCTGAACGCCCTGCACTTCGGCTTATCGTTTTGACGGAAAAATGAAAGATTGCCATTTTGCTTTTGCTCTTAAATTTGGATTTCCAAATTTCACCAATCTGCATAGATTGGTTTGGGGTTGTAGGGGGAATCCCCTGCCGTACTTCCATTGAAAAAATCGAAGATTTTTCTCAATGGTAAAGTGCGCCCTTTGGGAAAACCACGATAGCAGATAGTATCTTGAATTTCAATTCATGTACGCTTATGCTAACTGTGGTTTTTTTAGGCATTGGAGTTGTAATGAAAGTCGAATCTTTGGAACAGCAAATTGCTAAACAAGAAGAACGTTTGAAACAGCTTAAAGCTCAGAAGCAAGCTGTTTTGGCTCGTGAAAAAAAGAAAGCAACGGATCAACAGCGAAAAGAAGATACTAGACGTAAAATTTTGCTTGGTTCTTTGGCGTTAAAAAAAATGCAAGATGATTCAGAAAAGGCAAAAATTATTGCTGATCTGAATGATTATCTAACAGAAGATAGAGATAGATTGTTATTCGATTTACAACCTATTTCTAAAGGTAGTTAAACATGAATAAAATAACGCTCTCCTTGCTTGCTATTCTAATATCTGCTCAAGTTTCGGCTGAATCTATCTTAGATATTGGCGATAAAATCAGAAAATATCGGGCAACTTAAACAGCCTGAACTTGAGCGAAAAATGGATTTGCACAACAATCAAATAGGGTTGTCTTTGGCCGTTCAAAACCCTTACACCATGTTCCATTCATCATTTATTAATATTACCCAAGCTAAGGTTAGAGCTGGCGATCTGCTACGCATTAAAAACGATAAGTTGGTTTGGACGAACTCAGAGGGCGAATTGAAATGAAAAAAATTATCCCGGTCTTGGCTTTATCAGGATTGTTATTGGTTGGGTGTGGCAAAGATGAAAAAGGCTTTATTATCATTAAAAATGAAACAGATAGCCCTTTAACAAATGTGACTATCCATTATGCTTCCCCTAAAGTTGATGAGGTTGTCGGAACAATCAACCCGAAGTCATCATATAAATATCCAATCAATTACACCTACAATGAAACAGCTATTAATTTGATTTATATTGATAAAAATCAAAAAATCACAACAAAAACTGTTGTTGGATATTCAGCAAAATATGACAAGGAAAATGTGGAAGTTGTAATTAAATAATTATTTTGGGTTTAATTTTCGCCATTCTTCCATGAGTGCAGCGTCTTCCTGTTCAAAGGTGGTTTCACCGTTCAGGATGCGTTGCTGTCTTGCTTCAACATCAGCCCGACAAGCGTCTATCGTTTGACATGAGGGGCGGCCAAGGGCGCCAGCCCTTGGACGTCCCCCTCGATGGAAGGGTTAGGCATCACTGCGTGTTCGCTCGAATGCCTGGCGTGTTTGAACCATGTACACGGCTGGACCATCT
>NZ_VPDB01000082.1:0-11466 GCF_013417925.1 Acinetobacter sp. YH12218 | reverse complement strand
TGGAGCGACAATTGATGTAATTCGAGAATACATCCAAAACCAAGAAAGACCCGACTGAAAAGGCGTGCTATCCATCTCCATCTAAATCACAGATTATAGATGGAGAATTCCGCACATTTAGTTAAAAACCAAAAGCGCACAGCAGCAATGGTTGCTTGAAGTTTCGAAACGCTGGCTGAGTGTTGCAGAATGGTTAGCGCATGTGATTCCACATCCAGATGATCCGCAGCAATGGCTGTCTGCCAACTATCGTGATGTGGTGCTGAGCAAACTTGGTGAAGGTCGTATCGGTATCTTAGGAGATGCGGCTCATGCCATGAGTCCGCAGCTTGGACAAGGCGCCAATATGGCGCTGCTCGACGCATGGGCCACCAGTCAAGCCCTGCTTCAATATCAACAGGATTTCTCACTGCAAAACCTCTGGCAGCAGTATCATCAACTGCGGTTGCCGTCCGTGCGGTTTTACCAATTTTTTAGCCGCCTGCTGACACCGTTTTATCAATCACATCATCGCTGGACAGCGCCGCTGCGTGATATTTCATTTCGTGCCATGTATCAGCTGCCGTTTTTCCGCAAAGAAATGGCCATCACGATTTCTGGCTTAAAAACAGGTGCATGTGGGCAAATGAATTATGCCGACATAGCCCGCAAGTCTGCAGATGATTCTGCGGCTGAACTGCGCAATTTAAAATTTGATTAAGAATTAACTCCCCATCATTCTCTTGATGGCTTACACTATGATGCTGCTCAAATGCTGCGGCATTTATTTTTTGATTTTTGAATTGGTGAAATCCTCATGAACAACCTGCAATGGCTCGATGAAGTAAAATTTAACGAACAAGGCTTAGTGCCTGCTATTGCACAGCATCATCAAAGCGGACGCGTATTGATGGTGGCATGGATGAACCGTGAAGCGTTGGCGCAAACTGCAGAAAAAAATCAAGCGGTGTACTTTTCACGTTCACGCAATAAGTTATGGCATAAAGGTGAAGAATCTGGCCATTTCCAAACCGTGCATGAAATCCGTTTGGACTGTGATGCTGACGTGATTGTGCTACAAATTGAACAACATGGCGGCATTGCCTGCCATACCGGTCGTGAGTCGTGTTTCTATCGCAAACTTACTGCCAATGGCTGGGAAGTTGTCGATGCGCAATTGAAAGATCCGGCTGCAATTTATGGTGCAAAATCAGCAAATCCACATACCCTTGCGATGAATGCGTCCAATGTACAATCTGAGCAAGTCGAAGTACTCGACTACTTAGGTAAAATGATGGCTGAACGCAAACAAGCCGACCCTGAATCCTCTTATGTGGCAAAGCTTTACCATAAAGGTCTGAATAAAATTTTAGAAAAAATCGGTGAAGAAAGTGTTGAAACCATCATTGCCGCTAAAGATTTTAAAATCGAAGCCAATGAAGACAACAAAAACGATCTGATTTACGAAGTGGCAGACCTTTGGTTCCATACCATTGTAATGCTAGGTTATTTCGATATTGATCCACAATTGGTACTTAACGAACTCGCTCGTCGTCAAGGCCTTTCCGGTTTGGTTGAAAAAGCCAACCGTCAGCACTAAGACGCAACCGTGCCAGAGCTTAAAAAACCGACCGCGACCTATGAGCAGGCTACTGCCATAGATAACGCACGTCTAGGCAAATCATTTAAAGTGATCGCCTATGCTGGCACAGGTAAAACCACCACACTCCAAATGATCAGTGATGCCATGCCTCAGCGGCGTGGCATGTACTTGGCCTTTAACAAAGCCATTGCCACCGAAGCACAGAATCGTTTTCATCAAAATGTCGACTGTCGAACCTTCCACTCATTGGCTTATCGTAGTGTTCCACGTGGAGTGACTGATAAACTGCGTCTACCACGTTTAAGTCCCAGTTTTATTGCCAAAGAATATCGACTAGAACCGATCACCCTACGTCGTATGATGGGCGGTCGTTATGAAAAATATGTACTCATGCCTTCGCGTTTGGCGAGTCTGGTGGCAAATGCTGTTAGTTATTTCTGTTCGACCAGTTCACAGTACCCTGCCCCACGACATCTACAAGCACCGAGTTGGTTGCATCCAGACGATATCGAAAGCTTACAAAAGCATTTGTATCCTGCCATTGAACGTCGTTGGTTAGAGTCGATTGATCCGAACCATGCAGCAGGGATTGGACACGATATTTATTTAAAACTTTGGGCTTTGTCTGAACCGAATATTCCTGCGGATTATGTGCTGTTCGATGAAGCTCAGGATGCTGACCCACTAATGCTAGGGATTTTACTGAAACAGCGTAATACTCAGGTCATCTATGTTGGCGATGCGCATCAACAAATTTATGCATGGCGTGGCGCAGTCAATGCCATGCAGCAACTCCCTTTACCCGAATCACGTTTAACCACGTCGTTCCGTTTTGGTGAAGAAATTGCCTTGAACGCCAATGCTCTGCTGGGCGCATTGAATGAAACCGTGCCGTTATTGGGTAATCCGCAGCTCAACTCTAAAGTGGTCAATAAACCGCATACCAAGATGCGCGATGCCATTTTATGTCGTACCAATGCACGTGCGATGGAACTGTTATTGGCAGGTTTGGTCAAAGGTGAAAAAGTCAGCCTGCAAGCAGATCATGCACGACTCAATCGTTTTGTCGATGCTGCAGCCATGCTCAAGCAAGGTAAACGCGTGGTCGATGTCCCAGAGCTTGCATGGTTTAACTCATGGCATGATGTACATGAATATTGCGAGACCAATGACGGCAGCGATATTAAACCGCTGGTGAAGTTGGTCGATGACCACGGTACTGACCCACTGAAAAAGGCACTGGCGAAAATCACCCCGATTGATCAAGCCGACTACATCATCTCGACCGCCCATAAAGCCAAAGGTTTAGAATGGGATCGGGTACATATTGAAGATGACTACCAATTTAAGCTCAACGATAAAGATTATAAAATTAGTGACGAAGAGTTACGGTTACTTTACGTGGCCTGCACACGTGCTAAAGTAAGTTTAAATATCCATCATATTTATGACTTGATGCAGCACTTAAAACGTCAAATGCCCAAATCTTTGGCGCAAGCGGTCAGCTAGTATGATGAAAAAGGTGAATAAACAATAAATCAGTAAAAGGTGCACCATGAAAATACAATCGATTCAACTCAAGCACACCCTTCATTTTACTGATATCACCCTCAATTTTAATTATCACGATCTGCCGATTACCTTAATTTTGGGTGATCAAAGTTCTGGAAAAACCTCCCTACTGCGCTTTAGTTACCAGGCCCTCACTTGGTTTGCTGCACGCTATAAAGATTTGCGTACCGCAGGTGTGGTGATGCTCGATCAAGACATCATGTTAAATCGCTTACAATCGAAACTTGATACTCAGGTCAGTTTTCCCGAAGACATTGGCGCATTTCAGCTTTCAAGTGA
The DNA here is from genome assembly GCF_013417925.1 of Acinetobacter sp. YH12218. Lineage (NCBI taxonomy): Bacteria > Pseudomonadati > Pseudomonadota > Gammaproteobacteria > Moraxellales > Moraxellaceae > Acinetobacter > Acinetobacter sp. YH12218. The sequence goes on along the minus strand of NZ_VPDB01000082.1, from coordinate 8,033 downwards.
TCAGCAAGACCAAGACCCACAATGTTGTTCATGGCAACTGTATAAAACCTTAAACAGTCAAGGCGTCGGCCTCAGTAAGGCCGAAACACAGCAATTGGAATCGATGGTTGCGCTGTATCAAAAAGCCCTCAAAGCTGATCCGTTACAAGGGCTGCCGCTCATTGCCTATTACCCTGCTGAACGCTTCGTCAACGACGTAAATATTCTCAATAAAAATAATCCTGCTATTTTTCAGCCTTCACATGCCTATGAAATCTCGGCCATTCCCTTTACCACGTTTATTCGTTTTTTTGAGTGGTTTCGAGAAATATCCGATATAGAAAATGCACAAAGTGCCGAATTAATTCAAAATTTATTACATCCAAAAAACCCAACTGACTCATCCAACACATCTGACACGCCACTTTTTGGACAAAAACTGGCGCAAGCTCAGGCCGATCTACACGCGCCGTCACTCAGATCATTAAAACAAGCCTTAGAGACCGTGTTGCCCGATGTGACCAATATTTATCTGCAATATCACCCTAGATTACAGTTAATGGTCTGCTATCAAGGCAAAGACATGTTGTTTCAACAGTTGTCGAATAGTGTCCGCAACCTTGTGGCCTTAATTGGTGATATTGTGCGTCGCCTGTGCCTACTCAATCCTCATAGCTTATATCCGTGCCAAGAAGGTGACGGTATTTTATTGATCGACGCCATAGACCACCAACTCGATCAAAACATGACTCAAGTGATTTTGACCCGTTTAAATCAAGCGTTTCCACGACTCCAAATCATTGCCAGCGGCAACCGTCCTGAACTGCTGGAACAGGCTTCTCGTTTTCAGTGCTTACAACTACAGAATAAAAAGCTCAGTGAGATTCAGCCTGAAAAACTACAAGAAACTTATGATCAGATTTATCAGCAGTTGCAACTCGGATCAAAGGTATCGCTTCCAGCCAAAACTGAAGAGACTGAATTAAATGAGCCACTGAACAGCCCAGATACGATCCAGCACATGTTGCAATTAATCCAGACGCAACTGACCGAGCAACAGCAACAAGAATTGGTTAGGGCTTTATCACAGCGGGGTGATCAGGACGTTACGATCCAACCGCTAAGTTAAAAAAACTGAGGCTGATTAAGTGAGCGTAATCCATAGCCTCGATGTTTAAATATTCAGCAACAAGGCCGCAATAGATGTCTAGACAGTTTCGTCAGGCGTATAATGTGTAAGTGGTTCATAAAAAAGATTGATGTTGTTTTACGCATGTAATATGATCGGTTTTATTTGCAATTTTCATAGTAACATCGGAAATTGCTATCGCTTTACGAGTTGCGCAACACAGCTTGTTTTTAATTTTTTTGACACACATGGCTTTCAAGATTGAATTTTTGGACTGCTCTTTGCTGTCCTGTAATCCTTGAAAGATGAAATACACCTAGGTTTCACCGCCTAATCATGACAATGGATACGAGTGTGCTACCGATTATTATATTGTTACCGTTAATACTAGGCACAACACTTGTCTCGTGGTTGAAGCAATTCTCTCGCGGGGTAACAGCTTTAGGGGCGATTGGCGTCAGCCTCAGCAGTTTAGTTTTATTATTGAGTCAGGCTCAAGATGTCTTTAATGGCAAAACCATCATTCAAACTTGGCCGTGGCTCACTCAAGTTGGCATAGATTTCAGTTTCCGTCTCGATGCACTGGGCTTATTGTTTTCCCTGCTCATTACCGGGATCGGCACCTTAATTTATATCTATGCCTACTATTATTTAAGTCCAAAGAACTCGCTCAGTAAACTGTATGTTTTATTGATGCTGTTCATGGCTGCCATGCTCGGCATTTCATTGTCCAATAATTTAATTTTATTGCTTATTTTCTGGGAACTTACCAGCATTTCATCTTTTCTGTTGGTCGGTTATTGGAGTAATTACGACGCTGCTCAGCGTGGCTCTCGAATGGCTTTAACCATTACAGGCATGGGTGGTCTCTGTATGTTGGGTGGTTTTGTTCTGTTGGCGCAAATCACGGGCACCTATCAGATTGACCAAATCCTGACGATGAGTAGCCAAATTCAGCAGCACCCGCTTTTTGTACCTACACTGCTATTAATTTTAATGGGGGCCTTTACCAAAAGTGCGCAGTTCCCTTTCCATTTTTGGTTGCCAAATGCCATGGCGGCACCGACCCCCGTCTCGGCTTATCTACACTCTGCTACGATGGTGAAAGCCGGAATTTTCCTGCTTGCACGCTTATTGCCTATCTTTGCAGGCGCGGCGTTGTATCACAACTTGGTCACCTTTATTGGCTTATTTACCTTATGTATGGCGGCCTTCTTTGCCATTTTCAAAGAAGATTTAAAAGGGCTTTTGGCCTATTCCACCATCAGCCATTTAGGTCTGATTGTTTGCTTACTCGGGATCGGCTCTCCCCTCGCAGTTGCGGCTGCCATTTTCCATATCATTAACCATGCGACCTTCAAAGCAGCCCTGTTTATGATCGCAGGGATTATTGACCACGAATCAGGCACACGTGATTTACGAAAACTCTCTGGTTTATGGCAATTACTTCCATTTACAGCAACGCTAACCATGATCACTGCAGCCTCTATGGCAGGTGTCCCATTAACCAATGGTTTCCTTTCTAAAGAGATGTTCTTTACTGAACTTTTAGCCAACCTGACTGGGCCAGTGATGATCGTGTCAGCGATCATTGCCACCTTTGCCGGTATCTTTGCTGTCGCGTATTCGGTGCGTTTGGTTCATGGGGTGTTTTTTGATGGTCCATTAGGGAAAGATGTTCCTAATAAAGAAGCACATGAACCACCGTTTGGCATGCGCGCACCGGCAACCTTACTGGCTGCTTTATGTATTTTAGTTGGACTCTTCCCTGCATTATTGGTTGAGCATATTGTCAATAGTACCGCGCGTGCGAGTATTCAAAATACTGCGTTTGAAGGTACACATTTAGCGATTTGGCATGGCTTAAATGCCCCCCTTTTGATGAGCGTGATTGCACTCTTGGGTGGTTTAGTTTTCTATTTCGCATTGGCGAAGGGCGGCAAATTACGCCGGATCGACTTAGATCCACTTTTGGGTCGATTACAAGGTAAAGTGCTGTTCGACTTATTTTTAAAGCATCTATTACTCAGCTCAAGAAAGTTCCGTCGCTTTACTGAAAATGGCAAATTACAAAGCTATTTATTATGGATTTTGATCTTTAGTGTGGCCATCGTCATCGTTCCATTTTGGCTGCAAGGCATCGGCACAGGCAGCCGTGAACTGGTACATGCACCGGTCATCGCGATCGTTCTATGGCTATTATTATTCTCTGCATGTTGGATGATGCTTTGGTTCCACCATGAACGGATTAAAGCCGTCCTCATCAGTGGTGCAGTCGGTCTAGTTGTGACCATGGTGTTTATCTGTTTCTCCGCTCCCGATTTAGCGTTGACACAGATTACTGTTGACGTGGTGACCACCGTGCTCTTACTCATGAGCTTATCGTTATTACCACAGCTCACCCCTTATGAGTCGAGCGTGTCACGTCGTTGGCGAGATGCATTGATTGCGATTATTGCAGGTCTAGGGATTGCATGGATTTCATGGTTGATCATGACCCGTGATCACAATTCCATTTCATGGTTCTTCATGCAGCAGTCTATCCCACTTGGCGGTGGTACCAATGTGGTCAACGTGATCTTGGTGGATTTCCGTGGTTTCGATACCTTTGGTGAAATTACCGTACTGGGAATTGCCGCAATTGGTACGCTGTGCATGATGGATGGTATGCGTGCTCATGGCACCACCATTACGCAAGGTCTAACCTATCGTTTTAATCCGTCGCCACTGATGTTCCGTATTACCTCATCTTGGATTTTGCCTTTGGCCTTGGTGGTCAGTCTGTATATTTTCCTACGGGGTCACAACTTACCAGGCGGTGGCTTTATTGCAGGTTTAATTACCTCTTTGGCCTTAGTGATTCAATATATTGCGCTTGGTCAAGACCGTGCCGAACAATTGATTGGTGCAAAATCAGGTCGCTTATATGAAGTGTGGATTGGTATTGGTTTAACCATTGCAGGTCTGACAGGGATCGCTGCTTGGCTATGGGGCCGCCCATTCCTGACCAGTGCCCATATCTATGTCTCACCTCCAATTTTAGGCGAAATGCACCTTGCCTCCGCTGCCCTCTTCGACACAGGTGTTTACATCACCGTGGTGGGCGCGACGATGTTAATGATTTCCGTCTTAGGCGACTCGCGTCACTCGAGTATGTCTGGTCCAGTTCCAAGAGGCGAATAAGATGATTAGTTTAGAATTTTTACTCGCTTCAGCCATTGGCTTACTGACCGCAACAGGGGTCTACCTGATTTTGCGGGCACGTACCTTTCCTGTCGTGCTGGGTTTAGCCATGATTGGCTATGCTGTGAACTTATTTTTATTTGTCATGGGACGTATTCATGTCAACGCACCGGCTGTGTTAACTGAAACCACCAAAGCGACCGACCCTTTACCGCAAGCCTTGGTCCTGACCGCCATTGTGATTGGCTTTGCGACCACAGCCTTTATCGTACAATTGGCTCTGCGTAGCCGCTATGAAACCGGAACAGATCATGTGGACTCCAAAGAAGAAATACCGCAAATTGACCCGCGGGAGGATGAGCCATAATGCATGACTTCATCCAATTTTGGACTACGCATAGCCCGATTTTCAGTATTTTAATTCCTGCAATTACTGCATTTATTTTAGTCCTGCTGGGCAACCCCGGCTCTGGTTCTTTGGCGCATGACTGGCGACAACCTTGGCGTCGTGGAATCAGTTATGTTTCAGGCATTCTCGGGCTGATCACATCTATCAGTTATTTGATGATCGCCAGCTCTGGTCAAGTTTTGGTTTATAACTTGAGTGAATGGGCCGCACCATTCGGCATCGTTTTAGTCTTAGATCGACTCTCTGCTTTCATGTTGGTGCTAACCTATGGACTTGCTGTGCCAGTGATGTGGTTTGCCAGCAAAGAATGGGACGAACGTGGTCGTTATTTCCATGCCATGTGCCATTTCTTACTGATGGGTTTGTGTGGTGCGTTCCTGACAGGCGATTTATTTAACCTGTTTGTGTTCTTTGAAATCCTGTTGATGGCATCGTACGTTTTGCTCTTACACGGCCAAGGCAAAGCACGTTTTCAATTGGGTATTCATTACGTCACCATTAACCTATTTGCCTCTGCCCTTTTCCTGATTGGACTCGGGATGATTTACGGCAGTGTAGGTAGCTTAAATATGGCTGATGTTGCACGACTTATGCCTTTGCTTGAAGCGGATCAACATCGTATCGCAGTGGCTGGTGCATTGTTACTGTTTACCGTCTTTGGCATCAAAGCTGCAATGCTGCCTGTAGGGTTCTGGTTACCAAAGACCTATGCTGTGGCAACCACGCCTGTCGCAGCCTTATTCACCATCATGACTAAGGTCGGCATCTATGCCATTCTCCGTGTCAATGGTACTGTGTTTGACGATGGGATTAGCCGTGAAATCTTACAACAGTGGCTGTTACCGATTGGCTTAGTAACCTCGCTCTATGGTGCTTATGGTGCTATCGGAACCGATCGTTTACGTCGTTTTGTCGGTTTTATGATTTTGTCTTCTATCGGGACAATATTGGTTGCGATTTCACTCTTTAATACGGATGCATGGGCTGCGGGGCTTTACTACCTGATTCACAGTACCATCATTGGTGCAGCTTTTTATATTCTCTCGGGTTGGATTACCTCACAACGTGGCGAATTTAAAGATCATTTTAAAATTGCGCCCCATATGAAACAGCATAATACCGTTGCTGTCTGCTATTTCATCATTGCGTTGATGATGGCTGGTCTACCGCCCTTTAGCGGCTTTTTAGGTAAAGTATTTCTCTTACAAGCAACGGCAAACTCACCTTACCAAATCATGATTATTTTGATCGTATTGTTGGTGAGTTTACTCAGTATTATCGCATTCACCCGAGTTGGTTTTGTGCTTTTCTGGCGTTCATCTCGCCCAGAAGATGATATTGATACTGAAGAATATCAGCGTTATCAGGCTTTGCCGAATAAGGCACCGCTTCGTAATGACAAAACCATTTATCTGCTGTTAACAGCGCTTGTGGGATATATGGTTTTTGCTGCGCCGATCTATGACTATACCTACAAAACTGCACAGCAAATTCAAGACAATCCATTATATGAATCGTTGCTACTGAAAAAGGATGAAAAAGGCCAAATCATCAGTGTTCAACCTTATGATCCTGAAAATTTACCTGAAACCAAATATGGTGGTGAATCAGCCGATCCAAATGCACACCTCATTCCTGCATTGATCGCGCCTGAAACACTACATGGCGAGCATATTTCTGAGTATAAGCAACGCCAAATTCAGGGACAGCAACAAGAAGAAAAACTGCCTGAAGAGACCCAACTAAAACCGATGGAGGCACCTTAACATGGCGAAAACATCTGTATTAAATCGCTGGTTTCCGCATCCATTGGTTTCAGTCATGGTTGGCCTGAGCTGGGTCATGTTAGCGCACAGTCTAGATGCGGCCACACTCTGCATGGCCTTGGTTTTAGCCATTGTTATTCCGCGATTGGTTCGCCCTTTTATTGACCGAACGCCGAATATCAACTGGCTGGCAGCATGTAAATTATTCTTTGTGGTGTTATGGGATATTATTGTCAGTAATATCCATGTTGCAAAACTCGTCCTTGGTCCGACACATAAACTGCACCCGAAATGGTTCCGTGTCCCTCTCGATACACAGCATGAGGAAGTCAATTCTTTACTTGCGATGATCATCACCACCACACCCGGTACGGTGTCTGCCGGGATTGACCAAGATCGTGGTGATATTTTGGTCCATGCGCTGAGCACGGATGATCCTGAAGCGGAAATTCAAACCATTAAAGAGCGCTATGAACGCCCTCTCATCCTCATTTTTGGCGCTGATACAGGAGAATCCGCATGACAATTTTACCGTATGCGCTTGGCATCTGTTTAGTTGCTGTGACGATCTCGATGTTACTGTGCCTCATCCGCTTGGTGATGGGACCCTCAATCGTAGACCGGCTACTTGCTTTAGATACCTTATTCTTAAATGCTACCTGTTTAATTGTCATTTTAGGTATTTATTGGGCAAGTACATCAATGTTTGAAGGGGCTTTATTGGTTGCCATGCTGGGGTTTGTGTCTACAGCCGCTTTAGCACGATATTTCACCACTGGCCACGTCATCGACTAGGAGTACATTAATATGCAATTAGTCATGGAAATTTTGGTCTCGATTTTTTTGGTTATTGGCGCTTTTTTCATGTTGGTCGGCGGTATTGGCATGGTTCGCCTACCCGACTTATTTATGCGTCTGCACGCACCGACCAAATCGAGCACCTTAGGCTTAGGAAGTTTTCTAATAGCTGCAATTATTTATGCGGCATTTCAAGGCCGTTTTGGTTTTGCAGAGATCTTGATCACGCTCTTTGCCTTTATTACAGCACCGGTTTCTGCAAACCTTATGGCGCAAGCGGCATTACATTTACGACTGCGCTCGATGAGTGGTGATGCACCAGAAGCGCTCAATCGCCCTCTTCCTTGGCAACGAACTCGGCGCCGTGCCTTTCACTCTAAAGTCCATTCAAAACCGGAAGATCTGGATTAATTCCAGATCCAGTTTTGTTTATGTCTTCGAGCTAAAAAATTCTTTGATTCGCATCCACATTTTTTCAAATACGCTACTTTGAGCCATATATTGCAAACGCTTTTGGTTATATGGCGTCGTTTTTAAACCATATTTTTCAGCTAAATCAATCAGCATATTTGTTTCATAACTACTTTGAAAATGATCAGACCATTTAGGCTGATATTGACTCATCTCAAGATTCGCCAATTCTTGACATCCTCACCCCCTTAAAAGAGGGTGATTCCTACAGCTAGACGCTTATGCCCAAGCGCAAGAATGTTTAGAGCTGAGTTTATATCTCGATCATGAGCTGTACCACAGCTCATGCACTCCCATT
>NZ_VPDB01000008.1:0-97431 GCF_013417925.1 Acinetobacter sp. YH12218 | reverse complement strand
GAAAATGTATATCGTTGGCAGAAGAAATTATTTAGACCAATTATCAAAAGCTTCATTGATGACTTTATTCTCGATAAAAATCATCTGCTACCACAGAGAATCTTTAAATAATAGTGCGTAAGTCCTATATACCTAAAAATAGTGATTTTTTCCATTTTTTACAGACAATTCAATTAAACATTTATATAAGCAGTCTTGTGAAAAGGAATATAACTTTCACAGCGGGAAAATATTAAAATTTTATGCCCCAAGCAACATTTCATAGACCTAATCGCTATAATATTCAAAAGTTTTAAGTTGTGATTGAACTATGCGTGGTTTATACCTCATTACCAATGATGATCCTATAGAATTGCTTTTAGCCAAACTTGAAGGCGCGATGGCGACTTATGAAGTCGCTGTTTTGCAATATCGCCGTAAAAAAGTGGCAAAAGAAGATCAGGCTTATGAAATTGAATACATGAAAAATATGTGTAATCAGTACAAAGTGCCTTTTGTTATTAATGACGATTTAGAAACTGCAGTTCAATATAGTGTGGGTGTCCATTTAGGGCAAGATGACGGTTCAATTGCTGAAGCTGTAGCACGCTTACCTAAAAATGTTTTGATCGGTCGAAGCTGTAATAACTCTTTAGAACTGGCTGAGCAGGCGATTGCAGACGGTGCAAACTATGTGGCTTTTGGTGCCATTTTTGCAACTGAAACCAAGCCTGAAGCAGGCAATATTGGCTTAGAAACGCTAAAACAAGCCAAAGCGAAACTAAATGTACCTATTTGTGCAATTGGTGGTTTAACTGTAGAGAACTCCGCTGAAGTGATTGAAGCAGGTGCTGATCTTTGTGCTGTGATTAGTGATGTATTAGGTCGTTCAATGTCTGCTGTCAGCAGTCGTGTTTATGAATGGTCTGAGCTTTTTGCTGAACAAGCTTAATTTTTTTAGATTGAATAAGTAGAGAATTTTTATGAGCTTATCTGCTAAGCAAGAACAATTATTTAAACAAGCCAGCAAGCATATTCCTGGCGGCGTAAACTCTCCTGTACGTGCATTCAATGGTGTAGGTGGTACACCGGTATTTATCGAAAAAGCGCAAGGCGCATATCTCTATGACGTAGACGGAAAACGCTATGTCGACTATGTCGGCTCTTGGGGCCCAATGATTTTAGGTCATGCGCAGCCCGACATTATTAAAGCGGTTCAAGAAGCGGCTGTTGATGGTTTGAGTTTTGGTGCGCCAACCGTTCATGAAACGACTTTGGCGGATATTATTTGCGAAATTATGCCGTCTATTGAATTGGTTCGTATGACTAATTCAGGGACTGAAGCGACTATGACAGCCATTCGTCTTGCTCGTGGCTATACCGGCCGTGACAAGATTGTAAAATTTGAAGGTTGCTACCACGGTCACTCAGATTCACTCTTGGTTAAAGCGGGTTCAGGCTTACTCACTAAAGGTGAAGGCGAAGCGACTTCTGCAGGTGTTCCTGCTGATTTCGCCAAACACACTTTAACCCTGCCGTACAACGATATTGCGATGCTGAAAGAATGCTTTGCAAAATTCGGTTCAGAAATTGCAGGTGTGATTGTCGAGCCAGTTGCAGGCAACATGAACTTGGTGAAACCAATTGACGGTTTCTTGCAAGCGATCCGTGATGTATGTGATGAGCATGGTTCTGTCTTTATCATTGACGAAGTGATGACAGGTTTCCGTGTCGGTCTTGGCGGTGCGCAAGCGTATTATGGCGTAACACCTGACTTGACCACTTTAGGCAAGATCATTGGTGCAGGCCTGCCAGTTGGTGCATTTGGCGGTAAACGCGAAGTGATGGAATGCATTGCACCTCTTGGTAAGGTATATCAAGCAGGCACACTATCAGGCAACCCACTTGCAATGCGTGCTGGTATTGAAATGTTTAAACATTTGCGTAAACCTGGCTTTTATGAAACTTTAACTGAAAAATTGGCAGGCTTACTTGCTGGTTTACAAGCTGCTGCAGACGAAGCGGGCATTCCGTTCTTTACCCAGCAAGTAGGTGGAATGTTTGGTATTTACTTTACAGATCAAACTGAAATCACGGGTTTTGATTCAATTTTGAAATGTGATGTAGATGCATTCCGTACATTCTTCCATGGTATGTTACAGCGCGGTGTAAACTTAGCGCCTTCAGCTTTTGAAGCAGGCTTCTTCTCAAGCGCGCATAGCGATGAAGATATTGCATTTACCATTGAAAAGGCGAAAGAAGTTTTTGCCGAAATGAAGTAATTTTCATTTAAAACGGCAAATTCTGCTTTAGAATAAAGCCCGCAGCCTGCTGTGGGCTTTATTGTAGCCGCATGATTGAACGTGCATTGAAAAAGGATTTTTAAATGAAAACCAAGCATTATTTAACTTTGGCGGATGCAGAATTTTTATTAAACACAGCACATGCTTATGCAGTAGAAAATGGTTTTAATGTCAGCATTGCGGTAACGGATGAGACAGGCAATTTGTTAGCGATGAAACGAATGGATGGTGCATCGCCAATGACAGCAAATCTATGCTTAGAAAAAGCCAAATGTTCAGCCATCAGTAAGCGCCCATCTAAATTGTTTGAAGACATTATTAAAGGCGGTCAGATGGGTTTTCTGACCATGGATACCTTTTCAGGCATGCTGGAAGGCGGTGAGCCGATTATGTACGAAGGGCAGTTGGTGGGTGCGATAGGAGTGTCTGGAGTAAAGTCTTTTCAGGATGCAGAAATTGCACAGCAGGCGATTGAGAAGTTTTTGGCACAGGTATAAAACTTCCTTAGAGATTTTTAAGTTTAGCTATATTTAAAAATTCATAGTTTCATAGCCAATGATGCGTCGAACGTGAATAATCACAAAAAAGCTGTTTCATTGTGCTGGACTCTGAAATGGATGATTTTAATAAGATATTGATGCTTATAGGTAAATTTCAAGAATTTCGTAAAAGGTTTATTATGTTAATTGTAAAAATAATTAAAAGTTTAGGAATACTAGTAGAATGCAGCTAATAGAAATAGAACCTTATTTTTGGGAATTATATGAGGATAGCGAAAATATATATCTCAATGTTTTTATAAATATAAGTGCAATTTCTTGGGAGAAAACTATCTGCCTAGATGAACAAGCGATTCAGCAATATCAGACTCAAGGAAAAAGTTTTATTGATGGCTTAGCGAAAAGAATTGAAAGTAGCCAATTTGGAACAGATTATGAAAGATTTTACTCATATGTAGATGCCTCTAAAGAACAGAAAAAGGCAATGCTTCAAGCATTTAAAGAATATAAGGCTTAGCAAAATTAAATCCATTTAATATAATGAAGATTGTACGAAATGTTTATGTTTACATAGGTAAATAGCAAAGAACTTATTACTTTTGTGTATCTACGCTAGCATAAGTTTAATTTATGAATAATTAGTTGACTCATCTCCCATGCTGTACCCAATGCCCAAAAAAATCCAACTTTCACCATCTAAAGCGAAATGGCAACTGTCATCAACACAGTCAGTATTGGTGCTGGTTGGTTTACAAAATTTACGCATGCAGCAAGGCATACAAGATACGCAGTTGATGGAAAATTTGATCCAGCTAACCAATAAAGCCAAAGCTTTAGAGATCCCCATCGTCGATTTATATGGCGATGATTTACTTCAGGGCATGCAGCAGCTCGGTGAATATGCAACAACACACCCGCAGCTGATCTTTACAGGGCAAATCACGCCTATGCTGAAACAGATCTTGCCGCATCTATATAGCGTGACAGAGCAAATCTGTATTATTGATGACGCAATTGTGCTGAATAATCAGGAACAGCATATTCAGTGGGTGGACTCCATGTCAGGCCAAGGTATACATCATATGAGTAGTTATAATTTGATGCGGCTTTGGAATCTGTCAGCACCAACGGAATTCGTTTTGTCAGCCAAAGGCATATTATTGGCTATTGCAGAGCAGCTAGATATGGACGCTTTGGAAATAGATCCCTTAATCGATTTACGCAGTTATGGACTCGATTCCGTTGCCATGGTCAGCTTAATTGGTTTGTGGCGTGCCAATGGTGCAAACATCCGTTATGAAGACTTTTTAGAGGATGCAAGTTTAAAAGTATTGCTAGAAAAATTGCTCAGTACAGACTAAACAAAGCTAATTGGAATTATTTTTGTTCTAAATCGGAAAATACGTCGGGAAATATAGCTTTGTGCATTGTAATTGTTGGCTAAGCTTTTTATTATTGCCGCCTTGTTTTTCGAGATCAGAACTGGATTGAACTTTGAGTAATTTTCTAACCGAACACCTGATACATCGTGACACTGACTTTATGGTCATCCATAAACCAGCAGGTTTACTCACAGTTCCGGGAAAAACAGCAGATTTAAAAGACTGTGTTATCAATCGATTATTAAAAATTGAACCGAATACCTTGCTCATCCATCGTTTGGATCGTGATACCTCAGGTATTTTGGTTTTTGCATTAACCCGTCAAGGGCAAAATCGAATTTCACGCCAGTTCCAAGAACGTCAAACTTCAAAAACATATCAGGCATTGGTTGCGGGTACGCTCGAAGGTGAAGGTACTGTTGATGTACCCGTCGTGTATGACCCAGAACATCCGCCACTGCATATTGCCGATCCTGCACATAATAAGCCTGCACTTACGCATTGGAAAGCCACTGAACATTTTGAGATTCAGGGGCAAGCCGTAACACGTGTAGTTTTAACGCCTATTACCGGTCGATCACATCAGCTTCGCGTTCATATGCAATATTTAGGTCATCCTATTGTTGGTGATACTTTGTATGCAACACCTGAGCAACAGAAGCTGATGCCGCGTTTATGTTTACATGCTGAGCGTTTAAGTTTTAACCATCCTGAAACAGAGCAAACAGTGGAATTTCACTGTCCTGTACCATTTTAGGAAAATCATTTAAATCCCTAAGAATTCTGCTCACTATTTAGTGGGCTTTATGTCAAAATATATTGCTTTATGGTCTAGATTTTTGCTCAAATAACGTTCACAGTTTGAGCATAATATTTTCAGACCGAACTTGAGAAAAAGGTGGAAAAATTGCAGCAGTTTGCTATTGGTCAACGTTGGTTATCAGATACAGAAACGGAACTGGGTTTAGGTGTTCTTATTGATGTTGATGAGCGATCGGTCAGCATTTTATTCCCAAAAAGTGATGAAACTCGTGTCTATGCCCGTCACAATGCGCCTTTATCTCGTATTGTTTTCAATGTAAATGACGAAGTCCAAGACCAAGAAGGTCAAATTTGGATTGTCGAATCGCTTGAAGACCGTGGTGGTGTGGTTCGTTATAACGCGGTACGTAAACTTGCCGATGGTACTGAAGAGCGTAAAGCACTGAATGAAACACGTATTGGTGCAAGTATTCAGTTAGCAAAACCATTAGATCGTTTACTTGCAAGCCAAGTGGACTATAAAGAATGGTATGACCTGCGTATCGAAGCACTGCTTCTTCAAGCCAATATGAAGTCTAGCCCTTTACGTGGCTTAGTGGGTTCACGTGTGGGTCTCATTCCACACCAACTGTATATTGCGCATGAAGTGGGTAAACGTTTTGCTCCACGTGTATTACTTGCTGACGAAGTTGGTCTGGGTAAAACCATCGAAGCTGGTCTGATTATTCATCAGCAACTCAAAACGGGTCGTTCAGAACGTATCTTGGTCTTAGTACCTGATTCATTGCAATATCAATGGATGATTGAAATGCGTCGTCGTTTCAATCTTGAGTTCTCATTATTTGACTTGACGCGTACAGCTTCGATTAAAGAACACGATCCAGACCTCAACCCATTCTTAACTGAACAATGCATTATTGCTAGTGTTGATTTGATGATCGACCATGATGACTTGCGTGAACAAGCGCTTGAAGCTGGTTTTGATTTGCTCGTGGTCGATGAAGCCCATCATTTAATGTGGTCAGAAGAAGAAGGCGGCAATGACCGTTATGACCTTGTTGAAGAACTTGCTGAAAAAACGCCGGGTGTCTTGTTACTAACCGCAACGCCTGAACAATTAGGTGTGGAAAGTCACTTTGCACGTTTACGTTTACTTGATCCACAACGTTTTAGTTCACTTGATCGTTTCTTGGATGAAGAGGAGCAGTATCACCAAACAGCTAAAATTGCTGAAGTGCTGATGTCTGATCTGCCACTCGAAGAAGGGCATTTGGCAGCGATTGAAAGCCTATTAGGTCATCGAATTACTGACGAGCCAGAACAACGATTCCGTGCTATTCATGAGTTATTAGACCGTCATGGTACAGGTCGTATTTTATTCCGTAATACCCGTGAAGCGATTCAAGGCTTCCCAGGTCGTGACTGTCAGCCTGCGCCATTACCTGCACCTGAAAACTGGTCTAAAGATGGCAAGCTACGTGAACAAATGTGGCCTGAAGAAGCGCAGCTTGATGGCTCGTGGATGGAAACTGACCCACGTGTGATGTGGTTGATGGAACGTCTGCGTACAGACCTGAAACACAAAAAAGTGTTATTGATTGCACGCAGTGGTCCAGTGGTTGAGTCTTTAGAAAATGTACTTCGTTTGCATGCGGGTATTCGCACAGCGATGTTCCATGAAGGCATGAGTTTATTAGAACGTGACCAAGCAGCGGCTTACTTTGCGGAAGAGTCATACGGTGCGCAAATTTTACTTTGTTCAGAAATTGGTTCTGAAGGTCGTAACTTCCAGTTTGCATCGGACCTTGTGTTATTTGACTTACCTGCCAACCCAGACGTACTTGAACAACGTATTGGTCGTTTAGACCGTATTGGTCAAGAAAATCGTATTCAAATTCATGTGCCTTATTTGGTTGGTACTGCTCAAGAGCGTATGTTCCGTTGGTATAACGAAGCATTAAATATTTTCTGTAATATCTCGCCGACTGCGCAAACCTTACAAGAAAACTTCATTGTCAATCTGAAAGATTGTTTGTTGGCAGATAAAGGTCAAGAGTTTGAAGATTTGCTCGAAGCGGTGAGTGTACAACGTGAAGCACTTGAAGCTGAACTTCAAGAAGGTCGTGACCGTTTACTTGAGTACAACTCTTGCCGTCCAATTGTAGCGCAAGAAATTGTCACTGCACTTGAAGACTACGACGACAATACAACCTTACCAATGTTTATGAAGCGCTTCATGGCGTCTACAAACATTGATTTTGATGAGCAAAGTAATGGTACCGTGATCATCAAACCTACGGATCAAATGCAAGTTCAAGGTCTGACTTTGGACGAAGAAGGTATGACGGCGACGTTCTATCGTGACCAAGCACAGATTCGTGAAGATGCTCAGTATTTAACACTTGAGCATCCATTCACTGAAAGTGTGATGGAAATGATTAATACACAAAGCTTTGGTAGTACTAACGTTGCTGTATTGAAATCAGCAGCTTTACCACAAGGTTCTGTGTTAATGGAAGTGTGGTTTAAAGTCGATGTCGTTGCACCGAAAGCACTGAATTTGCCGTCAAGTTTGCCACAACAGTTGGTTCGTGTATTACTAAGCGAAAAAGGTCAGGATTTATCGCAAAAAATTGCACCTGAAATTTTACGTCCTTATTTACATCATCTTGATGGCAACAGTTGCCGCCAAGTGGTTAAGGCGCGTCGTGATGTCATTGAACAGCGTTATACGCAAGCGCTTGAAATTGCTCGTGGTGCATTACCGGGCTTTAAACAACAAGCCAAAGAAATCTATGGTAGCAAATGGCAGTATGAAATTGACCGTTTGACTTATTTGAAGCAGTTCAACCCAAGTATTCGTGAAGACGAAATTGCACGTTTACAAAAACTGCAAAAAGAAGGTTTAACACTGCTTGATGGTCTAGCGGTTACACCAGAAGCGATTCAAATTATGGTAGTGGTTAAGCCATAAGTTAAGAATCTTAAAAAAGCACCTTCGGGTGCTTTTTTTTATGGCTAAAATTATAACTGTAAAATTAATCACGACAGATTTAAGCTAAATCTTAGTTTTGTATTATTTTTTTAATCTAAATTGTCGACATCGGCATAAAAAAAGTAACTATTCTTCAGCAATTCTACAGCTTGATCAAAATCTTCATTTTCATCCAACATATAAAATATGCCATCAAGCTTTGTATAGTCAGGATGATTTTTTGCTAACTGAATTTGGATCGTACTTCGTTCTGCTTGGCTGCGTGTTACATAATGAACACTAAGTAAATCAAAGTCGATGTCATTACATAGCGGCTGTTTTAAGGCAATGGCACCACAATAATCATGTATTTCAGGTAATAAGCGTAGAACTAAATCAGCCTCTTTGCTTTCCGCCACGATGAGCTCTGGGTCTGCAGTCTTACACAAGGCCAGTATTTCTGTTAATAGGGTTGTTTCATCTAGTGTATGGTCTAACACGATGACTTTTTACGGTTGGATTAAATCAAAGTCATCTATTAAAATCATAAAACCTCCTGAAAATAGAATGGTTATGCTTTATTTATCTGCGTTATAAAATGAAATGGCGCTACGTTTGGAATCTAAAATTTTCTACAAATGGTTTTGGATAATGTGTTTAGTCTAAGAACGTTCTAAGGTTAATCATGGCGTAGAAATGCAACATTTTTTGATTCGTAGCTCAGTTAAATATGAAATTGTTAATATAGGGCGCTACGCTTCATGCTCATTGCTAGACCCAATATACATGCTTTGATTAGTAAAAGAATCGGCGTCGCGACATAAACTGTCGTTATTGATATCGATTGAATCCTGAAAGTGAAATGATTAAATGTATTCGGACATATAGCGATAGCATCATAATCAAATGATTGTTCACGAACTGTCTTAATGTCGTGTTTTGATGCTTTAGTTAAGTAAAGTTTTGGCTTGGTTAAATTTATACTTCGATGCTAGCGAGTTGAGGGCAGTTCCGTTAAAATGCTTCAAATTTCAGCAGTTCGTTAGAAGAAAATAAAAATATGAAATCCTTAATTACCTTAGGTAGTAAAACGTCACACGGTGGTGTGGTTTCAGAATGTGAACCTTCATTTGTGATTAATGGTATTGCGGTGCATTTAAATGGCATGAAACATTATTGCCCGAAATGTAATTCGACTGTGGCTGCGATCGCGGCAGATCAAAGTACAACGGTAAAGGGGCGTGGTGTTGTGGTTGCTGGAGATAAAACCACTTGTGGCGCAACCTTCTTACCAAATCAATCAATGGTCGGTTCACAAAAATAATCTGCATACTGACTTTTAGGTCATCTAGATAAGCTCTTTGAGTCCTGTTTAAATCGTATTGATCTCTTTATGATGGGTCATCATCAGTTGATTGGATGAGTTTTAGATGAAAAGCGCGATCCATTTTACCCATGCCAATGGTATTCCTGCCGCGAGTTATCGAAAGTTTTTATCCTACTTTTCACCGCAATTTGATGTGAAGGCGATTCCGCTGATTGGTATGGATGAGCGCTATCCGATCACCAAAGATTGGCGATATTTGGTCGATCAAGTCATCGCAGATATTGAGCACCAATTTCCAAAGCAACAAGTGATTGGGCTAGGGCATTCTTTTGGCTCTTTAGTCACCCTGATGGCGGCTTATAAACGTCCAGATTTGTTTTCACAACTGATTATTATGGATCCACCTTTTGTAATCGGTCCTAAGTCCGCCATTTTTGAAGGCATGCAAAAATTAAAGCTCAAAACTGTCGATAAAATCACGCCTGCAGCAATTACACTGAAGCGCAATGATCATTGGTCAAATTTGGATGAAGCCTATACGGCTCTGCGGAATAATCGTTTATTTAAAAGTTTTGATTCGCAGTGTTTTGAAGATTACTTTGCACAAGGCATTCAAGCTGATGAAAAACGCGGTGGCGTGACCCTCAGCATTCCAAAAGCCGTCGAAGCACAAATTTTCCGTACAGTGCCTGCATGGTGGTGGCGTACCCCACGGAAAGCCCCTCAAATGCCTGTACACCTTATCACCGCAAATGACAGCCATTTTTATAAACAAGGTTTGCCTGACGGAATGAAGAAAACCTATGGTATAGATTATAGTGTGGTTGATGGTGGGCACATGTTTCCACTTGAGCAGCCGAAACAGACAGCGCTACACGTCATGCAGTACTTACAGCATTAGAAAAATATATTTTGCTCATAAAAAAGGAGACCTGAACGTCTTCTTTTTTTCTCACCGTTAATTTTTAGCGAATTTGGGCTTCGTCTAGATGGCGAGCACCTTCCAATATCATACGAATCATAATCATGGTTTGTTCGGCAACTTCTTTGCGTTGTTCTGTCGGTAGATCAATGACTTTCGCACCCATGTTAAACACCAATTGGGTAATACCACGTGCCACGATGTCAGGATGAGCCAACTTGCTCTGATTTAAACGCTCTAGGACGATTAAATCTTCTCTTAATTCTTGTTGGAAATAGTTGAGTTGACGCTCAACTGCATTTTTATAAGAATGCGAACCAGTATAGCCTTCACGAAGCAACAGGCTTAAGTTGCCTTCATCGGCATCTAGCTGCTGAATAAATACTTCAACTGAACTACGAATAATACTGCTTTGGCGTGATGCCTGAAGGCGTGCTTCATGCAAAATTTGACGTAACACACCGCCAGCTCGATCAATCAACTCAATGGCTAATTCATCAATATCTTTGAAATGACGATAGAAACTATTTGGAGCAATGCCAGCTTCACGTGCAACTTCACGCAAACTCAGTGATGAAATACTTTTTTGTGGACCAATTAAATTAAGCGCTGCCTGAAACAGTTCTTCCTTGGTAATTGTTGCTTTACGACCTACAGTGCGAACTGTAAGTGGAGTTTCAGCTTCAGAATGTAAATCTTCCTGGTACATGTTAACCATATTCGTCTGTGCAGACTGAGTCATATTTTTTAATAGATTAAAAACATTAACATATTATAGCGTCTGCTAATAGCTTTTGTGAAAATGTCGATTAAATGCACAAGCGTATATACAAATATATATACATGTGTATAATAATTAAAAACCTCCCATGAGTTGTATTTGATTATGCATGTACTCGAAAAAGCGAAAAAGCCTTTAAACGCAATCAAAGACAGTGTTGTAGACGTCAATGCGGTAAATTTCTGGTTGCAGAAATTTAATCCGTTATGGTCTGGTAATCAGGCACTCGGCAAAATTGTACAAAAAGAAAATGCAGCAAATGAGATGGTCAGCCTAACCATACAGGTGAACCGTTTATTTAAAATTGGCGAAGCTGGTCAGCATCATCCTGTTTTTGCTCGCGTAAATGGTATCCGTTACGAACGTACTTATAGTTTGACTCAGTTAGATGATCAACACGTATTGCTTAGTGTAAAAAAAGTGAATACGGGTATTGTGAGTACTTGGCTCGTAGAACAAGCGCAAGTGGGCGATATCTTAGAATTTGGTCAGCCTTTTGGTGATATGACTTTGGTGTCAAATTCTGCGCCGTTGCTACTATTGGCTGCGGGTAGTGGTATTACGCCAATGTTAAGTTTGTTGAAAACGATGAGCAAAACCAAGAAAATTGCGGAGCAACCAATTCAGTTAATGTATTGGGTTAAGTATCACGATGATGCCGCATTCAAATTACGCTTCGAAGCTTTGGCAAATCAATATCCAAACTTTAAATTTCAAATTTTCTTTACCCAAGAAGAAGTTGCTGATCCACGATTAAATGCCGCTCACGCTGCTCAAATTGACGACATTGAGCACAGTACTGTGTTTGCATGTGGTCCATCGGGTTTCGTCACTCAGGCCGAAGCGTTATTTGATCATGCACAATGCTTTATGAGTGAAGCATTTAGCATGAGCCCAATTGCAACGGATGAGATTGGCTTTGTGAATGTCACACTTACACAATCCAATAAAACCGTCAGTATTCCAAAAGGCCAATCAATTTTAGCCAGTCTTGAGCAGCAAAATATCAAACTAAATCACGGTTGCCGTATGGGCATTTGTAATAAATGTGCCTGCAATAAAGTGGAAGGTTCGACTAAAAATATGGTCAATGGTAGCCAAAATACAGAGCCGGGTAATTTACTCAAAATTTGTGTGAACTCAGCACAGTCAGATCTTGTTATTGATTTATAAGGTAGAAAAATATGAACATGCCTGTAAAAATTGAATATTTTAAAAATCCCAAAAACCGTGAGTTAACCCAATCGCAATTAGACGAACTTGCGCGTGAGCTTGATGCGATTAAGCAAGAAGTTTTAGATGACTTAGGTGAAAAAGACGCGAAATACATTCGCCGTGTGTATTCGACAGTTCGTTATTCATCTATGGCGGGTCGTGCTTTATTGTTTGCAGGTTGGTTCCCACCAGCGTGGATTTTGGGCACAGGTCTTTTAGGTTTTGCCAAAATCATGGAAAACATGGAATTGGGTCATAATGTCATGCACGGTCAATATGACTGGATGAATGATCCTAAATTCAATGGTCAGACCTACGAATGGGATATCGTAGGGACAGCAGATAACTGGCGCCAAACTCACAATTTTAAACATCATACCTATACCAACATTAAAGGTATGGATGATGATATTGGTTATGGTCTCGTTCGTTTGTTCCCAGAACAGCGTTGGAAGCCGGGCTATCTATTACAACCGATTTATAGCATTCCATTTTGCTTATTGTTCCAATGGGGTGTTGCCATTCAAAACCTTGAATTGGGTAAATACTTCAAAGGTCGTAAAACAAAACAGCAAACCAAAGAAGAATGGAAACCAATGCAAGCCAAAATCGGCAAGCAATTATTTAAAGACTATGTGTTCTTCCCGCTTATTGCAGGGCCTGCAGCATTACCGGTGCTTACAGGGAACCTAGTGGCGAATGGTCTTCGTAATATTTGGACGTTTAGTATTATTTTTTGTGGTCACTTTACCAAAGATGTTGAAGTTTTCCCGAAAAAAGTACTTGAAAATGAAAGCCGTGGACATTGGTACATGCGTCAAATTCGTGGTTCTTCAAACCTTACCGGTTCAGAAGCATTTCATATTTTGACAGGGCATTTAAGCCATCAGATCGAACACCATTTATACCCAGATGTTCCTGCGCGTCGTTATCGTAAAATGGCGCCAAAAGTACAGGCGGTATGTGAAAAATATGGTTTGAACTATAATAACGCAAGCTTGGTGAAACAGTACGGCAGTGTTATCAAACGTATTGTGAAATATGCGTTTCCATTTAAAAAGTAATAAAAGCTAGGCTTGAGTTGCTGAATCAAAAAAAAGCCATGCATTTACATGGCTTTTTTCATATTAACTTTGGGGGAAATATCTATTTTACTTTTTGATATGTAATTTGAGGATCTTAATCAAATTCATATAATTTCCTTTTTTAGCCATACGAATGACCAATTCAATTTCTTCTTTCGTCCACATCTGGCGAGTGGCTGAGAAGGCAAATTGAGCAAGGAGAACAAATGGATTTTCGCCAAATTTAATATGGAGGCCTTTGACATATTTCGGTGGATTGAATTGATTCATATTCTTTTCCCGCTTTTAATATTTGACCGCATTATTTCTAATTAATGAGAAAAATAGCACACTATAAAGTCAAAATAAAAGCAGAATTTTCAAAATTTAATCATATATTAGAGCGACTTAAATTTAAGTTTGTGATTGTTAACTTTGATTAATAAACCAAACTAAATCACTCGACTTTAGTCGAGTTCAGGTAGGCACTTATCCTGTCCATTCATGAAATGGTGGGTGGCCAATTCAAACATAGCGAGGTCTTCATCGCTATTTCCATAGGCATATACCTGCTCATAGTCTTGAAGGTTAAATTGCTCCAAAACTCGAATTTTCTTTTGCTCACCACTACAGTCTAAGGTTTGATACAAACCAGTCAGTATTTGGTCATTGGCTGCTGTTTCGGTACAAATCAGTTTGACCCCGAGCTTTTCGGCCACAGGTTTAAGATATAAATCGACGGATGCAGAAACCAATACGACTTCATGACCGCGTTTTTGGTGTTGCTGTAATTGTTCATATAGCGAAGGATTGAGTTCCGCCATCAAATGTTCAGCATATTGTGCTGCTTGATTTAAAACCTGCTCATGATTGGCTTGGCTAAACATTGCGGCATATAGGCGAGGACGCATTGCATGGGCAGGATATAGCTTGAGATAATAGCCTTGAATCCAAGGGAGAATTTTAATCCCTTGGCGCACGATATGTCGTTTAGGCAGGGAATAGAAGATGAACCCTGTAAAACTGTCTTTATTACACAGGGTTCCGTCAAAATCGAATAAGGCTAGAGTTTTAGGTTTTTGATGCGGCGCATGCATGTTTGATAACGTCCATCGACTCGTGTGGCAAACCAATTGGTATTGTAATCACGGCTTAATTTCGGCCCAGAAATTACGACTTCAGGCATCATGGCATAAAACGGTTCTTTACCAGTCTTTTCTTGGTACAACTTTTTGACCGCTTTATACGTCAAAGTATCTTCGAAGTCCTGATCTTTTTCTTTTTTAAGATCTGAACGAATTTGACGTGGAGTTGCAATTACATTGTTTTCTGCAAAAACGGCAATCAGCGCAGTTTCAGACTGGCTTTTTGCTGAACGTGGAGAACCATCTTTATTATAAAGTAAGAGGTCACCATCTAAGCCGAGCTCAGCAGGGGTTAAGTCATTCAACATGCTTTGGAATGCCGCATTACGACTCGAATAACGACCCGAGTTATAATCTGCAAAACGATAAATCGGTTTGTCATATTCAGCTGGATACATCATTAAACGGTGGATGCCGTAATACAAACCGCCATATTGGCTATACATGTCAGTACGTAGAGCAGCAATATTTCCACCTTGGCGTTTGTGGTCTTTGGCATAGCCTATATGAACTTGCATGGAACCCAAAGTGGTAATGGGGTTGAGCTTTTCACCAATATCTTGTCCAACCAGTTTCGCTGCGCCCGTCAAAGCACTCACGTGATAATGTTTAGACATATAGTCAAAAATTTCACGATATAACTCGTCTAGTTCACGTTCAGTTTGAACACGGCGCATTTGGCTCAAATAGTTATCTTCTGGACTTGGCTGATTTTTTAACACATCTTGGAAATAGCCAGCGACTGTACCACCGATGCCATCACCCAATTTATCTTTAAACTTTTCTTCAAGACGATCTTGAACTTCTTTAACGGCTTTTTCACCGAGTCCCGGCACATGTGGGTCAGCAACAAAATTGGACTCTTGATCGACCACAGCAACAATCGTACAGACATTTTCTTTCGTGGTCGGAATACCGAGCTGATCACTAATGTCATAGATATCATTGGCCCATGAAAGACGTTCATTCACGCGAGGTGGAATGGCTTTTTTAATCTGTTCTGCTTCCATAGTGGGTTCATCTTTGCTCCACCATGAACCATTACCACAGGCAGCCAAGCCAATGGATAAAGCCAGTACAGAAAGGGATTTAAAGCATAATGTGGTCGAAAAAGTTTTGTTCATATTTTCCAATAAACTCAGCCATATGGGGGCGACAAAGCAAGAGCAGTATACTATGCAAAATACATAAGTAATGAATAAATATGTATATGCCTCATAGGGGACTGTCAATCTATTTATGGAGATCTACGCGTGTAAAAACAAGCAGTTCTGTCAGGATGATTGGAAAAAGAATGCTTTTTGAGCTAAATAGATGAATATTCCAATATCATTTTCAACAGATTATAAAAATGAAGGTATATACTAGCTGAAATCCATAATTTTTTAAGGGAATTATTATGCCAGCTAAATTTTTCAGTCGTTTCTTGGGTTTGATTGCGTTAGTTATGGTATTGGGGGCAATCGTTATAAACTTTGTTGTGGCTAAACCGATGGTGGAATATTGGATCTTACTCTTATTACCTTGTTTTGCTGTTCCAATTTTAACCTCAGTGATGATCACGAAGGATGAAAATCTTTAACATCATCGTTCAGTAAATCTATTTTTCAATCCAATAGATGATCACTACTCAGCCTTTGCAAAAGCTCACTTCGGGTGGGCTTTTTTGTCGATGTGTCTAAAGTATTTTATACTGTGCAAATGAGAAAGTTAAAACGCCAGCACAAATTAACGGTATCAAAAGTGGTTTGGTCAACTGAACAAGATGCCGTGTTGATCGAACATGCAGATTTAGCTATGTCTGAATTAATCCAGCGCTTGGGATTTAGTGAAGAAGACATTTTACAAAGAAAAGAAGTATTAGGTTTAAACCGGCGGGCACGTCAAATTCAACGTTTATATTTTAAATAATTGAAGTCAAATTCATTGACAGCTGCGAAAGACTTAAAAAATGCCTGTGAATTTAAAAACCCACAATCTGTGGGCTTTTAAATTTTTGCTCAATTATTTTGCAACAGTTTCAGAAGCAGGAGCCGCTTCAGTTGCGTCTTGAGCAACTTCAGTTGTTTGAGCTTCAGATGCAGCAGCTTCAACTTTTTGTTCTTCAGCAGCAAATGTAGTTGCAGCCGCCGTCGAGATAAGTGCAGCAAAAAGTGCTTTATTTAAAGTTTTCATGATTCAATCTTCAGTCTATTTTTGGAAAAACAACTTAATGTATTAATCATGAGAAAAGTGTAATTAAAATAGATTGTTCTGTGTCCAAATTGTGAATTCCAACGAAAAAATTATCAAATTAAATCAGTATCTTGAAGTCTATCACAAAATAATATGTGCCATTCAATTGTCGTTAATTATTTGAAAGGCTTTAAAAAGAAAAACCCGAATAAATCGGGAAGTATATTTTACGTTGTTATTACAGCGAAACTTACACACTATTCGCTTAATTACAATTTGTCGCTGAAATATGACGCCATGATGAAAAAGAGATTATTGAGCAGGGCATTCAATTTTGAGTTTTACTTTGTAATAGTCCTGTGCAATCTTCAAATCATTTAACATTTTATCTTGAGTATAATCTTGGGCTGCGAGTTTGAGCATGGCAGGCATATAGTTAGTTTTATATTCATGAGGGTAGTCATGACATAAGACTTGGGTTTTTTCCTTGATCGATGTGCTTGGGGCATCTAAAACATCAAGGTATTGACTGATTTGCGCATCTGACTGCTCAAATTGTTGAGTCGCTTGTTCCGTTGTTAAATCAGCGTTTTGGCTTTCAGCTGCAGCCACCTCGTCATTCGGTTGTTGGCAGGCAGTAAGAATGGTAGCGAAAAATATAAAAGAGAGAATTTTCAATTTTTTCATAAAGTTCAACTCACTGATGTGAATTTATAGATTTAAGTTTTCAATGATTTTAGCAGTATCCCTCTATAGTAACACCTGTACAGGCAGATCTGCTGAAAGTCTGATGTTGAATCGATAGTGTGTTAACTACATGGCTGATGCATAAGTTTCAACGACTCTTAAGCAAAAGCGTAGAAATTTTTGTTTGGAATTACTAAACTATCGCATTGCAAATTTGCCGTCCAATTCCGAAGCTTCAAATTCCTCAATTCAATCGTTGAGCAATGTTGATATTCATTGTCATCATTCAATTGCATAATCATTGCCATGAAACGTTTTTACGCTCAACAGATTTTGCGAACATACATTTGAATTTAGCATTGTAAAAGTGGCTTGGAAGATTTCGAATGTGGTTCGGGCATCATTTGCTAAATATAGCTAGAGGTTAAAACATTGAGTCAACATCCTGTCATTCAAGAATTATTCGATCGTCCCATCGAGAGAAAACTGTGGGTGGCACCTATGGCAGGTGGGTTAGATTACGTTACTATTTACAATAACATCCAATTTAATGAGTATAAATAGTGCATTATCTAACCAAAATTATTAACGGACTAACAATTTGCTTCCTAGCATCAGTGAATTGCTATGCTAAAGATGAACCATCAAATGCTAATAATGTAATTGAATTTAAATGGTACGAAGCCAAAAATTATTACAACAGAATAATGAGAGAGTCTAGAGAAGCCAAAAGGAATGATAGTGATTGTGAGAAAAAACTGGATAGCTGTGATAAAGATATGAAAAGCTATCTTTATTACCCGAAAGCATTAGCTGACGCAAAAGCTCGCTTAGAAGCAGCTGAAAGTAAACTATATGAGAAAATATCATTAGAATTTAATGCAGAGAATGCTGGGGTTCAGAAAGATTAATACTTTTATAAGAAGCGGCGTAATCAGAAAAGTCTTGTCGCGTTAAATAATAGATATTCTTTTCAGAAATATCTAAACTAGCGATATGCTGTAGTGCTCCTGTTTTTGTCCTAGCAAAACTGTCCGCCTCATCCAAATACTGAAATATGAATTCTCTGAGTGTTTTTGCTTAAGTTGCACCTCAGGGTTCAACATTTTTTCAGGGTGCAATTCAATTTCTGCCTCTGCGCGTTTAATCCACTCATCAGCCAAAGACTTTTAGCTAAATGTTTTGGATTGCTTGAATTCTGGGTAGCCTTGAAGTTGTACGCGGACTTGAGCTCTATACCGAGTTGTACCGTCTTTTGTTTGTCGCTTAGTGACTGTACCTATAAATTTGCAACATTGAAATTTCGTGGTGCAAATAGGTTGCAACTAAAGAGCATTAAAAGTCAATACGAAGCGACTAAACGAAGTTAAACGAGGTTAAAAGATTTTGAGTAAAAACAATGTCATTCAAGAATTATTCGATCGTCCCATCGAGAGAAAACTGTGGGTGGCACCTATGGCAGGGGTTACAGATCGCCCATTTCGTACACTTTGCAAATACTTTGGTGCAGGTCATGCTGTTAGTGAAATGATGACGGCAGATAAGACGTTACGCATGAGTAAAAAGAGTCTTTATCGTGCCAATTTTGATGGTGAAATAGCGCCTATTTCTGCTCAAATTGCAGGGTCAGATCCAGCTGAACTGGCTGAAGCCGCTCGCTATCAAGTGGCAAATGGTGCGCAAATTGTCGACATTAATATGGGATGTCCGGCGAAGAAAGTCTGTAATAAGTTGGCAGGTTCTGCACTACTCAAAGATGAAGACTTAGTGGCTCGCATTTTAGATGCTGTGGTTGATGCAGTTGATGTACCCGTGACTTTAAAAACCCGCTTGGGCTATCTCAATGGTCATGAAAACATTATGCGCGTTGCGAAACGTGCCGAAGAAGCTGGCATTGCTGCATTGGCACTTCATGGTCGTACACGTGAAGATATGTATCTGAATACGGCGCGATATAGCTTAATTAAAGATGTGAAATCGTTGATCAATATTCCTGTGATTGCCAATGGTGATATTGATACACCTGAAAAAGCCAAATATGTACTGGATTATACTGGTGCCGATGCAGTCATGATTGGTCGCGCAGCTCAAGGTCGCCCATGGATATTCCGTGAAATTGGACATTACCTGACGACAGGTGAACATATGGCTGCGCCAAGTATTATGGAAGTTCGTGACGTATTGCTTGGACATTTATCTGAGTTATATGGTTTTTATGGTGAATATTCAGGTTGTCGAATTTCACGTAAACATATTGCTTGGTATACCAAAGGTTTACGCTCTAGTAATGAGTTCCGCCAAAATATGTATAAAGTTGAATCTACAGCAGATCAATATAAAGTCGTCGAGAACTATTTTAATCACTTACTCGATCATGGTCAGATCATGAGTGATGTTCAAGTTGATCAGGTCAATTTGCTTGAAACCAAGTAACTTAAAGTCAAACGAAATAGATCTGTGCAATGTGATACAAAGTAGGCCGCTGTAAGTTAGTTAGATTGATTTGAAATAAGTACCTAATAAAAAGCCCTCAATGTTGAGGGCTTTTTATTAGGCATTCATGTTTGAATGATGCGTTGAGCGAGGTCTTAGTTAAAGCGCATTTCTAAAACCAATTGATTGATCAAGTCGGGTGCTTCCAATTCACGTATTTGAGAGACATTAGTTCCTGCCCAAAATGCACCATATTCATGTACGCCATGCTTGCTGGCTGCTGCATGTAATTGTTTGCCTAAATCATAGCTATATGGGTAAGCCGGAACGGTTGGGCGTGTTGGTGTGTCAATATTTGTGTGCCAGTTATTGATAATGCCACGTGCAGGCCGGCCTGAAATACTTGATGTAATCTGCGTGATGGGCGCATCAAATAGTGCTTTGCGATAAGCCTCATTTGCATTTGATGTTTTGCATTGCACAAAAGCAGTGCCCAGTTGAACAGCATCTGCACCCAACTCCATAATTTGATAGGCCTGATGTCCATTCATAATGCCACCAGCTGCAACAACGGGGCATTGAATATGGCGTTTCAAGAGCTGAACCAAGTCACGAGTTTTAACGCTGCTATCGAAGTTTTCATTGAAAATGCCACGGTGACCACCAGCTTCAATACCTTGAGCAATCACGATATCAATACCCGCAGCTTCAATCAGTTTAGCTTCTGCTAAATTGGTTGCAGAAACTAGAGTCAAAATACCCGCTTGTTTTAAGGCCTGAATTTGATGTGGGTGCGGAATGCCAAAATGAAAACTCACCGCTTTAGGGCGCGTTTCCAATACGAGGTTTAGAAACTGGTCATTGTCTTTAAAGCTTGGATAAATACAGTTGAGTGCTTCTGGAGCTTCTGCATTATATTGGGCAAAGCGTGACTTAAATTGCATGATCCATTTAGCAGCAACTTGTTCATCGAGTTCTACAGTGTCATGACAAAAAAAATTGACCTGAAAAGGTTGTTCAGTGAGTTCTTGAGTTTGTAATATTTGCTGACGTGCATTCTCAACACTGCTTGCACCTAAACCCAGTGAACCAAGTCCACCTTGATTTGACACCTCTGCAGCAAGCTCAGGTGTAGAAACACCTGCCATTGGGGCAAGAAATATAGGGTGTTTGATGCCAAGTTTTTCTAATAAAGTCATGTGCATACTCCAATCACTCTAAATACTTTGCCCAAGCGAGTGAAATTAAGCAAATAATATTCGTTATTTCATATCAAAATGGTCTGGAGCCTGCACCAATGCTGTACTTAAAATTAAGCGACACCTCATGTCGTATTGATGATGTATGACCTAACTTTTGAACTTGATCATTTTAAAATAATGCTCTGATCATTTTAAATTTTAAAACTCTCCCATGTCTGAACGTATCCGTGAAAAACTGCAAATTTTAGCCGATGCTGCCAAATATGATGTCTCATGTTCTTCGAGTGGTAGCAAGCGCCAAAATAAAGACAAAGGTCTGGGTAATACTGGAAATGGCATTTGCCATAGCTATACTGAAGATGGCCGCTGCGTATCATTGTTAAAAATTCTATTTTCCAATGTCTGTATTTTTGACTGCGCATATTGTGTGTCCCGTCGAAGTAACGACGTAAAGCGCGCAGCATTTACGGTACAGGAAGTGGTCGATTTGACCATGAATTTTTATCGACGGAACTATATTGAAGGGTTATTTTTAAGTTCGGGGATTTTTAAATCGGCGGATTACACCATGGAACGTATGTTGCAGGTGGTAAAAAAACTGCGTTTAGAAGAAAATTTTAATGGTTATATTCATCTGAAGACCATTCCGGGGGCATCTCAGGAAATCATTACCGAAGCAGGTTTATATGTCGACCGTATGAGCATTAATTTGGAAATGCCGACAGAAGATGGTTTAAAAAAATTTGCACCTGAAAAAAGTCATGTTGAAGTCCAAAAAGACTTAGGTATCGTGCGAGATCGTTTGATTCAATTCAAAGATGAACGAAAAATAATACGCACAGTTCCTAAATTTGTACCCGCAGGACAAACGACGCAAATGGTGGTGGGCGCACATCAAGAGTCTGACCGTGATGTCATACTGATGGCAGACCGTCATTACAAAGAGTTTAAGCTCAAGCGTGTGTATTACTCGGGTTATATTCCAATTAATGAAGAGGAGCGTGCGCTGCCAGCTGTGGGGTCTGCGCCACCTTTATTACGAGAAAATCGGCTGTATCAAAGTGATTGGTTGATGCGTTTTTATGGGTTTGAAGCGACGGAATTGGTCGATGAAGAGCATCCAAATTTAGAATTGGATATTGACCCTAAATTAGCGTGGGCACTGCGTCATCCCGAGCAATTTCCCGTGGATATCAATCGTGCTGAATATCAAATGATCTTACGTGTGCCGGGTATTGGTGTACGTTCTGCTCAAAAAATTGTTCAAGCACGACGTTTTGGGAAAATCCATATCGACCAATTAAAACGTATGGGTATTTCCTACAACAGAGCACAACATTTTATACGCTGTGAAGATTCTCCCAAATTTATTCGAGATCAACAGCCACATCAAATACGTCAGCAGATCTTGCAAAGTGGTCAGTCGAAATATACTCAGCAGATTTCACCTCAATTGAACTTAGGATTTTAGGATACAGTCGTGAGTATTTATGTCTTTGATGGCACGATGACAGGATTGCTAAGCTGTATTTTTCGGGCCTTTCAATTTAAGCAATTTGATGTACAGATTTGTACGGATGGGCAAGTACAGGCGGGTCTTTTCGCCGATGTCATTGATGTAGCAAGTCATGATGAACATGCACAGCGGGTATGGCAGGGTTTAAAACTCAAAGCATCTGATCGTGCGTTGAAACAGTTTTATTATGCATTTTTATCCGAGCAGCAGCAGGCTTTTCAGCATTGCTTTAATTTTGCAGTGTATGTGTTTCAGCAGCAGCGAGATGTGTCAAAGAATTATGGTCATGCAGACGTCTTGGGTCTGAGTCAATGGGCGAAGCAAGTGGGGCGTGAAAAGCACCGAATGGAAGCTTTTGTGCGCTTTAAAAAATGTCAGGATGGCTTGTTTATCAGTTTAGTCTCACCTGACTTTAATGTATTGCCTTTGATCGAACGGCATTTTAAATCACGCTATCAAGATCAACGTTGGCTGATTTACGATGAAAAACGCAACTATGGCATTTACTATGATCTACAGCAGGTGCATCAAGTGGATATGGATGCCACAACCATAGATGGGCAAATACAGTCAGGCCATAGTCAATCTTTCAATATCGAACTGGATGATGATGAAGTTTTATATGATCAGCTTTGGAAAGATTATTTTAGCAGTGTCAATATTGAAGCCCGACGTAATATGAAATTACATGTGCAGTATGTGCCACGTCGTTATTGGCGTTATATGAATGAGAAAGCGATTTAATTTCAAATCATTTGAAGAATTTCGGGCATAATGATTGCGCTTTTGATTGTTTAAGTGAGACTTTGATGAAATTATTTCTTGTTACGACCATTCTGACGACAATGGCATTAACGGCGTGTTCTGCAAATGAACAAGAAAAGAAAACATTCAATCCAAAAAGTTATCAAGTTGCCGATACAGCGGGATTACAACAACGCTTTGAGCAATTAAATCAAACTCTAGCAGCCGATTTTAGCCAACTAAAAAAAGTAGAAAGTATGGCTTTTTCAGATCAATCCGCTTTAGATGTTCAGAACTTAAAAACTTTAAATCAGCATTTTGTTGCTAATACCGCTTTAAAAAGCTCCAAAATTGCCTATTGCGAAGTAATGAATCATTATTTTTCTGAAATGTATCATCTCGGACATGTGAACTTGGCCTTGGTGAAAGACGTTAAACTGCCAAATGCCGCAAATGAAGATTTGAGTCAGGTGTTTGCGAATGCTGACCAATTTTATGATTTTATTATCAACCGCTATACCACATACAAACAGGCACAAGAAACCATGCAATATGGTTGTAATCTAAAAGCTGCACTAGCAGATTAAAAAAAGCCCCTCATTTGAGGGGCTTTTTATTTCACAGAAATTAGCAGCCTGTAAGTTTTTCAGGTTGTGGACGTTCGCCAGGGAAGAAGATTGGACGTAGTTTGACGCCGATACCGTTCCCAATGAAGGCAAATACTAACCATAACCAGCCATGCAAACTACCTGAAGCAATACCGCTGAAATATGCACCAATGTTACAGCCGTATGCTAAACGTGCGCCATAACCCAACATCAAACCACCGATCACAGCTGCTAGCAGTGAGCGTTTTGGGATATTAAAGTTCGGTGCAAATTTGCCTGCTAGGCTCGCTGCGAGTAAGGCACCGAGCATGATGCCGAAATTCATCATTGACGTAATATCAAACCATAATGATTCGGTGAGTGCTTTGGCATTTGCAGGTTGCTGCCAATATGCCCAAGATGCAACATCGATCCCCATGACACTTGCTGATTTTGCGGCCCAAACGGCTAAGGCAGAGGTCACGCCCCAAGGACGGCCTGCAAGTGCGAGTGTGGCAAAGTTTAGTAAAGTCAGGATAATTCCGCCCCAAACCAATGGCCATGGACCACGTAGAAAACGTTTTCAGCCGTGTTGCTTGGCTTGCGGTTCAACTTCAAGCTGACCATGGCGTTTCTTTTCAAAGTAAATTGTTGCTGCGGCAATGATTGCAAAGAGCACAAAGTTTAAAACCAGTGCAGGGACTACACCAAAGCTTTTGACTAAAGAAATCGGCTCAAAGTGGGGAAGGTCAAACCACCATTGAATATGTGAAGTTGCAATCAATGAACCTGTACAGAAGAAGATCAGCGTTACAATCATGCGTGCACTACCTGCGCCCACAGTGTACAGGGTACCCGATGCACAGCCGCCGCCAAGTTGCATACCAATACCAAAAATAAAGGCACCGATCATCACGGACATTGAAACAGGATTAACGTTACCTTTGACTGGGTTGCCAAATAATTCACCCGCACCTAAAGCAGGGAAGAAGAGCAGTACAGCCAAAGCCAACATGATCATTTGTGCACGTAAGCCACGACCACGACGCTCTTTAATAAAGACACGCCAACTTGAGGTAAAACCAAAAGATGCGTGATAAAGCGTCATACCCAAAGCACCGCCAATTAAAAATAGCAATGCTTGGTTAACGCCTACAACCAGATAAGCACCAATGGTGCCTAAAATTAATAAAACAAAAGCCACCCAAATCGATATATTGGATCGATTGGCTGGCGCAGCAATAACAGACATGGAGAAAAAAGCTTAAAAAATGTATCTCTATTTTACGGTTTTTATATATTGTAAAAATGAATATTGTTGAAAAATCACACAATCATTACTGTATATAATTGATTTAACATATATGAAAAACTGATAAAGCGAGCGTTAAACTGGATTTACATTAAATAAAGAACCAATCCAGCTAGAAAATAGCATGGCTGCAATGCCCCACAGAGCAACACGTAGACTGCCTTTCAACATAGAAGTGCCTGCTGCATAACTGGCTAAGGCACCGAGGAGTGCTAGGGAAATCACGCCAACGGCCATAACAGTTTTTTCAATATGCATGTCAGCACTGATCAAGATCGCAACCATCGGAAATAGTGCACCAATTGAAAATGCTAAAGCCGATGATAGTGCTGCTTGAACGGGTTTTGCTGCGGTATTGTCATGGATTCCAATTTCATCTCGTGCATGGGCCTCTAGTGCATCATGGGCCGTCAATTGGACTGCAACTTCATGTGCTAGGTTCGGCTCTAACCCACGATTTACATAAATTTGAGTCAGCTCTTTAAGTTCTAGCTCAGGGTTCTTTTGTAGTTCTTTATGCTCCATGTGAAGATCTGCTTTTTCGACGTCTTCTTGAGATTTCACAGAGATATATTCGCCCGCCGCCATAGAGGTTGCACCAGAGATGAGTCCTGCAATGCATGTAATGAGTAAGGTATGGCTAGAAGCACCACTTGCAGCCATGCCCATAATTAAACTAGTGACGGAGATAATGCCATCATTTGCACCGAGTACAGATGCACGTAGCCAACCTGTACGTTCCATAAAATGTTTTTCGGTATGATGTGAATAAGACATTCTTTTCTCTAAATTTGTTATTTATATGACCTCATAAGATTGACCTGACATCAGTTAAATTTCAAGTTAAAAATAGATTGAAACAGTAAGTTGAATAAAATACAGATATAAAAAAAGCACCCGAAGGTGCTTTTTTTTAAGAATGCTTATTGTTGAGCTTTTTCTTTCACGTTTGCTGCACCTTGCTCAACAGCACCTGCAGTTGCAGCAGTCGCGTCTTTAGCTGCTTCTTTTGCATTGTGTGCAGCAGCTTCAGCATTTTCTGCAGCATTGTCAGCTGCTGTCGCAGTTGCAGTTGCAGCATTATCTACAGCAGTAGCTGTCGCAGTTGCCGCTTCTGAAGTTGCATCAGCAATGTCATGGCCTGCTTGGTCAGCAGCGTTTTCTAGGTGTTCACCAGTTGTTGCACCTGTTTCTGGCGCTTTGTCTTTATTACAGCCAACAAGTGCAACAGTTGCAGCCAAACCTAAAGCAACAAGTAATTTATTCATTTTGATCTTTCCTTTTTTTGTTATGCCCGTAGCATGGGCTGAATTTATATTAGCTGAAAAAATATTCAAAAATCGATCAAAAATTGTTGATTTAGTGTAATTTTATCCAGCATATTTTGTAGTTTAAAAGGCTTTATATATGCTTATAGCGTTAAGGGTTTTGACTAAATAATTCTTCAATTGAAGTCACAAGTAGATAGATAAATTCACTGTCTTCATGGCGCCATAAATATATTTCTTCCCCCAATTGTGTATCGTCTACCGTACGCATCAATAAATAATCGCCATCGCCGTTATGTGCAATTGCAATACTGTTTTCAGGGAAGTCTTCAATTTTACTTATGGATTGATGTTCTGCGGCTAGATGATTCGTTGTACGTTTTATTCTTTTCACATCGCTGGTGTCTTGGAAGGGGAAGAGCCACCATGCTTCGATATCATCACCATCTTCAAATTCATCCGCACTAGAAAAGCTAATGCCGAATTCGCCACCATTTTCAATTTGCATTTTGGCTTTATATTTTTCTGGAAACTTAAATCCTAATTGTTCTTCAGTTGCAGTAATAAATTTTAAGTCTAATGGAAAGGGCATGATGTTGTTCTTAAATTATTTTGGTGTTTTATGAATAAGCTAGGCGTAAATTTTAGTCAATATTTTTTACACTCGTTATTTTTATCCTAGATGTTTTAGTTATGGACATATGGGGCATAAAAAAGCCTGCAATCAATGCAGGCTTTTTTGAGAAATTAATCTATTAAGATTAAAGACCAGCAGATGCTTTAAGCGCTTCCACTTTGTCAGTTTTTTCCCATGTAAATGCGGTATCAGAACCTTCACGACCAAAGTGACCATACGCAGCAGTTTGTTGGTACATCGGTTGGATTAAGTTCAACATACGAGTAATACCGTATGGACGTAAGTCAAAGTGTTCACGTACAAGTGCAATAATCAAATCTTCAGATACTTTTGCAGTATTGAATGTGTTGATCGAGATAGATGTTGGTTCTGCAACACCAATCGCATATGACACTTGAATTTCACATTTGTCAGCTAGGCCGGCAGCCACAATGTTTTTAGCAACATAACGGCCTGCATAAGCAGCAGAACGGTCCACTTTTGATGGATCTTTACCAGAGAACGCACCACCACCGTGACGAGCCATACCACCGTAAGTATCTACAATGATTTTACGGCCTGTTAAACCACAGTCGCCTACAGGGCCGCCAATGACGAACATACCTGTTGGGTTGATGTGGAATTTAGTGTCTGCATGGAACATTTCAGCAGGAATCACTTTTTTCACGATTTCTTCAATTACCGCTTCTTTCAATTGAGCTTGAGTAATTTTGGGATCGTGCTGAGTCGAAAGTACAACTGCGTCTAAGCGAACTGGCATGCCGTTTTCATAAGCAAATGTTACTTGGCTTTTTGCATCGGGACGTAACCAAGCAAGTTTGCCTTGTTTACGTAGTTCAGCTTGTTTTTCCATTAAGCGATGCGCATATGAAATCGGTGCTGGCATAAGCACATCAGTTTCACGGCTTGCATAACCAAACATTAAGCCTTGGTCGCCCGCACCTTGATCTTCTGGTTTTTGACGGTCAACACCCTGAGCAATTTCAGGTGATTGTTTACCGATCATGTTGATCACGGCACAAGTTGAACCATCAAAGCCAAGATCTGAATGATGGTATCCGATACCATTTACGGTATTACGAACAATCGCTTCAAAGTCAACATTTGCAGTTGTTGTGATTTCACCGGCAAGTACAACCGCACCCGTTTTTAC
Organism: Acinetobacter sp. YH12218; assembly: GCF_013417925.1. Taxonomy (NCBI): domain Bacteria; kingdom Pseudomonadati; phylum Pseudomonadota; class Gammaproteobacteria; order Moraxellales; family Moraxellaceae; genus Acinetobacter; species Acinetobacter sp. YH12218. The sequence goes on along the minus strand of NZ_VPDB01000008.1, from coordinate 69,363 downwards.
AAGCGTTTCACAAGCAACCCGTGCATATGGGTCTTCTTTTAAGATTGCATCCAAAATAGCATCACTGATTTGGTCAGCCATTTTATCCGGATGGCCTTCGCTTACAGATTCCGAGGTAAATACAGCGTACTCGCGCATAAGTCCTATCACAGTTAAATTTAAAGACGCAATATGTTACATCGAGAAAGCGTTTAGGACTAGCTTAACATGACCAAATTGGATGAAATTAATTCATTTCAATGACTTTTTAATTGATATAGGCATCTAAAAAATTGATATGAGCTATGGATTTCTCATTTTAATTTTGTATGATGAGATAAAACAGAGATATTGGGCTTTGGTACAAGCAACAATGTGATTAGGCGTTAAAATGCCTAAATTGGCTTTTTAAGTGAATCAATTATAAGAAAAAATCAAATCAGTATCCTGTGATTTATCAATGATGAATGTCATGAACTGTCAGAATATGACTGTTCATGACAATTAATCGTTTAATTTGAAAAATAAAACACAATAAATGCGGGCTTTTGAGACTTGGTATGCAAATTGCCTATTTGTCATTACGTTGAATGGGGAAACGTAATGAAACAGTCTGGTTTTACACTCATTGAAATTATGATCGTGGTGGCAATCATCGGTATTTTGGCTGCAATTGCTACTGTATCTTACAATGGCTATGTCGCTCGGGCGCAAGTGGCTGAAGTATTAACAATGATTTCACCCTATAAATTAAAACTGATTGAAAATTATTCAGAGGAACAAAACTGTGTAGATTTGAATACAGCGCTGAATGAAAGTATCAGTACCAAGTATATTGCGAGTAGTGAAATTACTGATGTGGCAGGAACGTGTTCAGTGGTTTTTACGTTTAAATCAACAGATGTCAATTTTGCTCTTCGCTCAAAGCAGATCTATTTTAGTATTCCAGATGGTTTAAATGGTGCTTGGAATTGTCAATCGGATGATATTTCGCAGCGAAATTTACCTGCTACATGTCGTGGGATCTAAAGTATTGAATGTGAAACCGTGAGTATATTGGATAAGTGCTGATTTCATAGGGATGAGTACGACGTTTGAGTTACCCAAACCATAGTGGGTTTAATTATTGAAAGTATTTCATATTTCAAATGGTCATTTATTTAGACAAGCTTTGACTACCACTTTTATTTGCAATTGCCTTTCGATGTATCGGACTTTTATCAATTACAGAGCGTTTGCTTTCACCACCAAACTCTAAATATGCATTGCGTTGTCATTGATTCGCCATATAAAAGCGTCACTGTATACAAAATAAACGACATGCATAGGCTTGAAATTGAGCAATAAGCGCCCAAAATACAGGTGGTGCAGGAATAATTAGCGAAAATTTGCCCCTGAGGCTTTACCCATTCCGCTTTTTTTAAGACAATATGCACATCTTTGAATTCTTATTCATCTTACTCTTTTAAACCATTTGTTTGGACTCTGACCTATGACAACCCCGCTTAACGAACGTCGTATTGCAAACGCAATTCGTGTATTGGCAATGGATGCTGTGCAAAAAGCAAATTCAGGACATCCAGGTGCTCCAATGGGGATGGCAGATATTGCTGATGTGGTATGGCGTGAATTCCTCAACCACAACCCTGCAAACCCACAATGGGCAAACCGTGACCGTTTCGTATTGTCAAACGGCCATGGCTCTATGTTGCAATATGCGTTATTGCATTTAACAGGTTATGACCTGTCTATTGAAGATTTGAAATCTTTCCGTCAATTGCATTCTAAAACTCCAGGTCACCCAGAATTGGGTTATGCACCGGGTATCGAAACAACGACTGGTCCATTGGGTCAAGGTATTGCAAACGCTGTAGGTTTTGCACTTGCTGAAAAAACTTTAGCGGCTCAATTCAACAAAGATGACATCACAGTTGTAGATCACAACACTTACTGTTTCTTGGGCGACGGCTGTTTAATGGAAGGTGTTTCTCACGAAGCATGTTCATTGGCTGGTACTTTGGGTCTAGGTAAATTGGTTGTTTACTACGATGACAACGGCATCTCAATTGACGGTGAAGTAGAAGGCTGGTTCTCTGATGATACAGAACAGCGTTTCCTTGCATACGGCTGGCAAGTACTGAAAGTTGACGGCCATGATGCAGACGCAATCCGTGCGGCAACTGTTGAAGCAAAAGCTGAAACTGCGAAACCAACCTTAATTATCTGTAAAACCATTATTGGTTTAGGTTCACCAAACAAACAAGGTAAAGAAGATTGCCACGGTGCGCCGCTTGGTAATGATGAAATCGCTTTAACTCGTGAAGCTTTGGGCTGGGCAGAAGGTCCATTTGAAATTCCTGCTGATGTTTATGCAGCTTGGGATGCAAAAGCCAAAGGTACTGCTTCTGAATCTGCTTGGAACGACACATTTGCTGCGTATGCTGCTAAATATCCAGCAGAAGCAGCTGAACTCAAACGTCGTCTTTCTGGTGACCTTCCTGCTGACTTCGCAGCAAAAGCGGATGCTTATATTGCTGAAGTAAATGCTAAAGCTGAAACAATCGCTACTCGTAAAGCTAGCCAAAATGCCATTCAAGCATTTGCACCACAGCTTCCAGAAATTCTAGGTGGTTCTGCTGACCTTGCAGGCTCTAACCTGACTTTATGGAAAGGAGCAGAAGGCGTTGAATCTAACCCAGCCGGTAACTACGTTCATTACGGCGTACGTGAATTCGGTATGACTGCGATTGCTAACGGTGTAGCGCTGCATGGCGGATTCGTTCCTTATGTAGCAACATTCTTAATGTTCATGGAATATGCGCGTAATGCAGTACGTATGTCTGCATTGATGAAACAACGTGTGATCCATGTTTATACACATGATTCGATCGGGTTGGGTGAAGATGGACCTACACACCAACCTGTAGAGCAAATTGCATCTTTACGTGGTACACCAAACCTAAACACTTGGCGTCCATGTGACACTGTAGAAGCGTCTATTTCTTGGAAATCTGCGCTGCTTCGTTCAGAAGGCCCTACAGCGTTAATCTTCTCTCGTCAAAACTTGCCATTCCAAACTCGTACAGCAGATCAAATTGCTGACGTAGCGAAAGGCGGTTATGTACTTGCAAAAGAAAAAGGTGAGTTGAAAGCAATCATCATTGCAACAGGTTCAGAAGTTTCATTGGCAATGGATGCTTACGCACAGTTAGAAGGCGTACGTGTGGTTTCTATGCCATGTGCTGAAGAATTCGTAAAACAAGACGCTGCTTACCGTGAAGCGGTTCTTCCAGCTGCGATCCGCGCTCGTGTTGCGGTTGAAGCTGCGCATGTGGATTACTGGTGGAAATTTGTAGGTCTTGACGGCCGTGTAATCGGTATGACGACTTACGGTGAATCTGCTCCAGCAAAAGACTTGTACAAACACTTCGGTATCACAGCTGATGCTGTTGTTGCTGCAGTGAAAGAAATTACCGCTTAATCTGTAAAGATTAACCGTAAAAAAGACGCCCCAGAGAAGGGGCGTTTTTTATTGCAGAGATTAAATTTATTTTTAATTGTGAAATAACGATTTGTAACGAATGAATTAAAGCATTGGTTTAAAATTAATTCATTCATGCAGTATTCAGCCACGGGTGCAATGTTGCCCCAAGTGAGGAAACGATGAGCCTTTACGATCAGATAAATGATGAAATTGTACTGATGGATGCTGGTGAACAGAAATGGATAGGCACGGACTTAGAGCTTGAAGCCATGGTTGCAGTAGAATTGATGCTGCAAGATTTGCAAGAAGACAAAGTGATTAAGATTCGCCGTAAGAACCATGAAAAGCATACAGGTCTAAAACAGGTAGATCGGATCTTGGTTGAAAAGCTATAAGCCGAATGGCCAAAAAGTCCGAATCTTCGGGCTTTTTATTTGCCTATCGTATTTATAAAAAAGATAAGTTTATAAAACAAATAAGAAAACGTCCTTTCAAGACTCATTATTCTTAAAAAAGAGCGCATTAAATAAAGTGTTTTCAACACATGAAGCTTTATTTCAGTTATAAAAATCCAGTGATCATTTAAAAAAGACATTGAACGTGCAAATACAGATTAAAAATTTAACAGAAATATCAAAAAACCAATGGCAGCCGCTTTGGGAGCTGTATTTAAAATTTTATAAAAGTCAGGTGGTAGATGCAATGACCGAGCGAACGTGGCACAGGTTACATGCTGCTGACTGCGAACATATGTATGGCTTTGCAGCTGTGATTGATCATCAAGTGGTTGGGATCGTGCATGTCATTGAACATGAGAGCTGCTGGACATTGCAGCCTTATGCCTATTTGCAGGACTTATATACCCTTGAGGATTATCGCGGGCAGGGCATTGGCAAGGCGCTGATCGCGAAAGTGAAAGAATATTGTGATCAGCGGCAGTGTGACCGTGTGTATTGGCTTACGCATCAGGACAATGAAACTGCGCAAAAGCTGTATGATCAAATCGCGAGAAAAACCGGATTTATCCAATACCGCTGTCATTAACTCAATGTAAAAGGCCATTCCAAATCAACAGCAGCTTTTGCGCATCTCAGTATTAAGCTGAAACTTTAAAGTTTTTAGCCGGGTCAGCATCTTGCTGAATGATCCATTCTCCACCTACGCGGAACGATGAGGCTGAGGCATAGGTATCTTCCATAAATTGGAAAAAGCTGATTAAACCGTTTTGAACTTTGGCTTTAATTGAAAAAGGCGAGGTGAAAGTATTTTTTGCATAGACTGAGGTGTAGGTGAATTGACCAAATACAGCTACAGTTTCATCCTCAGCGATCATATCGGTGATTTGAAAGTCGTCGATATTCCAGTAAGTGCCTACGTTGGCAAAGGTATAAATATAGATGGCTCTGCCTGTGCCAGACCCAGCCCATGGCTCAATTTGTTTCAGTTCTGGGTTGCTGAAGTTTAGGGAAACATACGCTGCGTCTTCGGCAACCAGTAGCTGAGTTGCATTTTCGACGAGTTCTTTTGAAGTATTCATAAGAAATGCCAAAACGACATCTTTGGGCGTTTTAGTATTTAAGGCTTTTTCAATAGCCAGCGATTGTTCTGTCATTTTTGGGTACTCAGATTTTTATGATGTCTAAAAATCTTAAGTGGATTTGTTTAGAAAACCTACGACTCAGATAGGTTGATGTTTCCTAAATTTAGGATAAATAACTCATGGATCAATTAAATTATTAATTATTTGAAATATATGGGAAATTTAATAATTGAGAGTGGTTGTAGATGCTGCTACAGATTTTACAAAACTATCGTTCTAAACATGCAACAAAACGTTTTATCTTTAAAGCTGTAATACGGTTAAAAACCTATAGACTTAATAGTATTCGATAGTGAGATAAAAACATGAACTTTAAAGCATTAACAATCGGTTTGGCGGTAGCATCAGTTACAACAATTTCTATGGCAAAACCTGTTGCCTATCAAATTGATCCTACTCATACAGCAACAGTATTTACTTGGAATCATTTTGGTTTCTCAACGCCTTCTGCAAACTTTAGTGACATTCAAGGGACAATTAATGTCGATAATGCAAAACCTGCAAATTCGTCTGTGAATGTGACGATTCCATTATCAAGCTTAAATACCAATGTCAAAGCATTAGATGATCATTTAAAAACAGCTGATTTCTTTGATGCTGAAAAATATCCAAATATCACGTTTAAAAGTACAAAAGTTCAAGCGATCAGCAAAACTAAATACAAAATCACGGGTGATTTAACAGTTAAAAATGTGACTAAACCAGTGGTATTGGACGCTGTATTGAACAAGCAAGCCGTTCACCCAATGACTAAGGCGGAAACGATTGGTTTCAATGCAACGACTTCTTTTGATCGTTCAGCATTTGGTGTAGGTGCATATGTACCGAATGTAGGCGACAAAATTACGGTAAATATTACGACTGAAGCGGCTGTGTCTACAGCAAAGGCAGCAGCGAAATAAGATTTAGCTCCCTCAGTTAAGTTAGGAAAGCACCCATTTGGGTGCTTTTTTATGTTTGGCAGATATTTAATTGGTGCTTGATTAATCGCGATTGAGCAGTAATAGGCAGCCAAAACTGATGAAGATTCCACCGGTAATTGCGTCAATTTTTTTACTAAATTTTTGATAGTAATGCGTCATTTTAGGTGCTGAGAATAAGACCGCAACCAATGCAAACCAAATCAAACTTTCAATAAAGACTAAAGCTAATAAAGAGCTTTGATCAAAAATACTGACCTTTGCACTGATTCCAATGGAAAATACACTACTGAAATAAACCAATGCTTTAGGATTGGCCATATTGGTCAAGAAACCTTGGAATAATAGCGTCAAAGGCGATTTTTTCTGTACAGCTTGCTCGGTTGGTTTTGTTATTGTGCCGAGGTCTTTACTCCACGCAGACTTTAATAACTGAGTGCCTAAATATAAAAGATATAGGCCGCCCAAAATCATGAGGCATTGTTGTAACCAAGCCATTTTTTGAAATAGAAAATGTAAGCCACTTATTGCACAAATTGACCAAACCAAGATACTGAGTGAAATACCTAATGCGGCAAATAATGCATGTGATCTGGATTGTCGAATGGCACTTTGAGTGACGAAAAAGAAGTCTGGGCCTGGGCTGATGAGAGCAAAAAAGTGGATGAGCGCAATACTGAGTAAGGGAGTCATTCTAATGGCTTATACGTTTTGAAGTGCAACTGTTATAAGCCATTTAGCTTTAAATTAATAGCTATTTTAAAGCTCAAGCTGTTGTAAAAATTGTTGCAAAATCATGGGAGCAACACGTTCTAAATGAGGTGTATGTTGTTGGCTTTCCATGCGCAAATTTGGAATGTTAATTTGTGCTTTATGTAATTCACATGTATGCCCAATCAGCCATTTTTCCATGGCCTGTGCTTCTGCTTCGATGTGAAACTGTAGGGCTAAAATATTGGGCCCACAGCTAAACGCTTGATTCGGGTATATTGTCGAGCTGGCAAGTAGCTTTGCATTTGTAGGTAAATCAAAGGTATCACCATGCCAATGCAGTACAGGCACTTGATCTAACGGCGCTAATATATTGTCAGCAATATTATCAAGCTCTAAGGCACTCCAACCGATTTCTTTGCTATGACCTGGATAAACTTTAGCTCCCAATGCATGTGCAATAAGCTGAGCACCTAAGCAAATGCCTAAAGTCGGTAAGTTGCTCGCTAAACGTACTTTAAGTAAGTCTATTTCTTTTTGTAGGAAAGGGTAGTCATTAGTTTCATAAACTCCGATCGGGCCGCCCAAAATGATGGTAAGCCCTGTATGTTGCATAGCTTTACTGAGGTCATCGATACCAGCTTCGAAGTATCTCACCCGATAACCCAGTTGATAAAATACATCTTCCAATGAACCCAAATCTTCAAATGCAAGGTGTTGAATGACGTAAATGGTTTCGTTTAATGCAGTACTCATAGGGATTTTTCAGGATTAAAATTTCAAAATAGAATGTAGCTTGAATTGTCGGAGATTAAAAAGGAAAACTGTAAATTTTTCACAATTGCGAAAAGAGATAAATATAGAAGTTGGCTTGAAGCATATTGTTTTTTTCTTTGAATGATTAGGTCTGAAAATTGAACTTAGCATTTAAAACCTTTGTACTGTGAAGTAAGGGATTCTCGAAAGGCTTTATTGGCAAAATTTATGAGAAAAAGTGCATGATATTTTGATAAAGCTTTGGTTTAGTATAAAAAAAAGATGAAAAACCAATGGAAAAGCGTTTAGAGATGCGTATGATGAAATCTTCGACAAACAACAGTTCATTTTTCTTTTAATATCATCACATAATTAGATAACTGATTTTAAAAGTAAAAAAATATAAGCCAGGGAACTTGTATGCAGTCAAAACATAATCGAGATGCCAGTCTCTTGCATGCGATACATAAAATTTTATTGAAGGAATGGGACCCGTTAGGGATTCGCCGTATTCCTGCTTTACGTGATGAATATGATGATTATTTGCCCAATATTTTTAAATTAATTCAAGAGGATTCTAGTGAATCAGAAATTTTTGAATATTTATGGTGGGTTGAGCAAAAGGTCTTAGAAAAAAAAGGACAGAAGGAACATACCCTAAAAATTGCGAAAATGTTGAAGGCAATTGAGCGCTAGTTTGCGGTCGTGTACGCATAAAAAACCGATTCGTTGTCCGTATCGGTTTTTTATTTTAAATCTCTTAGAAGTCTCTTAGAAACGGTTTAGAATTTCTTTTCTAAGGTAAACATAAAGCTTGGAATTGCTTCATTGATACGAGATTGGTATAGCGCGCCAGAACTTTGTTCTTTTAACACTTCTTTATAATCTGAGCTGAGAATATTACGTGCATTCACCGATGCAGACCAATTTTGATCAAAGCGTTTAGTAAAACTCACATCCATATTGACGCGTTCATTGCTGGTGCGATTGTACGGTTCGTTACTCAGCGCACGTGTATATTCAGGGGTATAATTGAGGTTCACACTTGTTGCAATACGCCACGGTTGATAGTTATAAGATAAACCAGCACTTGCGGTATAAGGTGCAACATCACTTGCCAAACGGTCAGAGCCGTCAGTTTCTTCAATTTTTGCACGTACAGTTGAAAGTTGAGCATTCAACATAAATGAATGACCATTCTCCGTTTGCTTCAGTGCATAACGTCCAGCAATTTCCACACCATAAGTAGTTGCACTGTCTTGGTTATATGGACGTTCGACAAAACGGCAATCGGTATTTCCTGCTTCACAACGACCACCTGTAGTATTTTCTGACAGGATCGATTTTTCGATATAGTCATTAATTTCTCGATAATATGCTGTGATATTTACGCCGCCAGCAGAGGTGTTATAACCTAGGGTTGTTTCGTAAGCATTAATAGTTTCAGGTCTTAGGTCAGGATTACCACCACGATCAGGGTTGTTTAGTGTCCCAGCATCACTATCTGTAGAAACTGAAACCGTCGGCATCAATTGATTGCTACGTGGATTTTTAAAAGCCTGACTCAAGTTGGTTTGGAGTGACCATTGGTCATTAAAGTCAAAACGGTGTGCTAATACAGGACTTAAATGCTGATCTTGATAATCCACTAAACCTGAACGATCAATCCACTCTTGGCGTACACCTAGAGTTAAGGTTTGGCGCGGCGTATATTTCCAACTTCCTTCAACATAGGCAGCATACAATTGTTCATCCAAGGTCTCTGCAATATTGCTTTCAAGTTCATTGCTACGTAGATCAGTACCAAATTTTATTTGGCGTTTTGAGTCGAACTTGCGGACACCGTCGTAGCCTAAGCCATATTCATTAATTTGTTCATCAATATATGATTGAGAATTTCTATACTCTGTAAATTCCGTTTCATTTTGCTGCTCGATTGATAAGCGAATTTTGTCGGAATTACCTTGGTCTTTACGCTCATATCGTGTGTTGAGTCGAATGCTGTCATTTTTATCTTTTTGGACTTGGGAGCCACTTGTGCCTTCGCTTTCATTGTTGCGATAAAACATTTCAGCGACCAGTTTTTGTTGATCATCAAGTTGATATTCAACACGTGGGGTCAGCATTTGCGACGTACGATTGGTGATGCGTTTTTGAGTTTTCGTTCCTGTTGCATCTTGTGTACGGGTGAGTGTATCTGAATCATTCCACATTTGGCTCCCAGATAAACTATAGATCCAAGGGTCTGAACGACCATCCATTTGAAAATTTAAATTGGTGCGTTCTTCTTCACGTGTATTTGACTTGGTTAGGCCATAACCAGCACGTACAGATCCACTCAAACGCGTGCCATTCAATGGTTCTTTTAAAATAATATTAATGACTGCAGATGAAGCAACCGAGCCTTGAGCAACGCTGGGTTGCTTGGTGATTTCAAGGCGTTCGATCATTTCCGGTGTAATGCTATCAACAACTGACATGCCGCCGCGAGGACCACCTTGTACAGGTTCACCATTGATTAAAAACACGGGTGCGCCACCACCACGAAAGCGCATGCCGCCAGCACCTGCACCACCACGTGGACCACCGCCAGCACCGGGCAGTTGAAACCCTGCAGCACGGCGCAGCGCATCATTGATTGACTGATCGCCAAATTTCAACATTTCATCACGGCTTATAATAGTTTTTGCGACAGCACTGATATCTGGGTCTTTGGGCTTAGTGCTTGCTGTCGGAACTTCAAATGTTAAAGCTTCCATTTGCTGAACTGCTACAGATTCTTGCGGATTTTGAACAGTATCTGCGGCCCAAATTGATGTTGAGATCGTAAGTAATGCGTAACTTAAGCTGGTCAGTTTGAGTGTAGTGTGCGCGCCGTGCATTATTTGGTTGTCCAAATGTAATTTTGGCAAAGAATAACGGAAAATTATGGAGAAAAATTGAGGAAAATTGGCGAGATGAGCATTTCATCAGATTATTTTTTAACAGGTAGGTGAAAGGTCGTGTGGCAATAGGGGAAGCCTTATTCGTTGGGGGAAAATTAAGGCCTATTAACGTCGCTACAATATAATAAATAACTGAGGTGACGCAGTAGCATCAGAAGCGTACTTTGCTTCAAATAATAAAGATACGCGGTAATGTCATGCGCAATTGTTTGAGACAGGACGACTTCTAATCAAAAATGTTTTTGCGATACGTTGAATAATTTGACGGTAGTGAACGAGTTTTGTTGGTGAGGTGCATTGCACCGCAAGATGGTTTCCTTGCGAAGCTTCGCATCTCATTTTGCCGAATGAAAAACAACGTATCGTATGTGTACCTCCAGCCGAAGGCTAATCTCTTTATTCAATCCCTAAATGCGAAATTACTTTTATGTGCATAACATGAGTAAATAAATCTAAAAATAAGCCGTTGAAGAAAAATTTAGACATAAAAAAACCCTCATCTTTCGATGAGGGTTTTTCGTATTCTGGAGCGGGAAAGGAGACTCGAACTCCCGACCCCAACCTTGGCAAGGTTATGCTCTACCAACTGAGCTATTCCCGCAATGAGGTGAATTATAGAGAATTTCACACAACTGTCAACTCTCTATGCTTCTGTTTGCTCAATTAATCAGCACGGCGCCAAATAGTACCTTGACGAGTATCTTCAAGGACAACACCTTGATCTAACAAAGATTGACGAATTTCATCTGCTTTGGCAAATTCTTTGGCCTTTTTCGCATCTTTACGTTGTTGAATTAAATCTTCAATTTGCTCTTCAGAGAGACCTAGAGCTTCCTGACCAATATCTGATTTTAAGAATTCATCAACATTATGCTGAACCAAACCTAAAATATTGGTTAAGTGACGCAATGTCGAATAATACACAGCCGCTTGTTCAGCATTTTCATCTTTTACGGCACGGTTCAATTCTTTGTTGACTTCAAACAATACCGCAATTGCTTCTGCGGTGTTGAAATCATCACGCATAGCGGCGTTAAAGCGCTCAACTAAAGCATCATCCAAAGTTTCTACGGTTTTTTCACCATAGACTTGCTGATAAGCTTTAAATGAATGATAGAAACGGGAAAGGGTATTTTTCGCTTCTTTTAAAGCAGTGTCAGAGAAGTTTACTGGGCTACGGTAATGTGATGACACAATAAAGAAGCGAATCACTTCAGGGTGGAATTTATCCATCACATCACGAATAGTGAAGAAGTTACCTAAAGACTTCGACATTTTTTCGCCATCGACATTAATAAAGCCGACGTGCATCCAGTAATTAACATACTGTTCGCCAGTAGATGCCTCAGATTGCGCAATTTCATTTTCATGATGTGGGAAAGTTAAGTCTGAACCGCCACCATGAATATCAAAATGGTTACCTAAGCAGCAGGTCGACATCGCTGAACATTCAATATGCCAGCCCGGACGACCATAGCCCCAAGGCGAAGCCCAAGAAGGTTCATTTTCTTTGGCATGTTTCCAAAGCACGAAGTCAAAAGGATGTTTCTTTTCTACTTCTACATCAACACGTTCAGAAGCACCAGCCTGCATGTCGTCAAGTTTACGACCCGAAAGACGACCATATTTGGCAAACTTTTCAACTTCAAAATAAACATCGCCATTTGCAGATGGATATGCTGTACCTTTGTTAACCAAGTTACCAATCATATTCTGCATTTGATCGATATAGTCTGTTGCACGTGGTGCTTCATCAGGTGCTGCACAACCTAAATTGGCAGCATCTTCGTTCATGGCCTTGATAAAGCGATTGGTTAAAGCAGTAATGCTTTCGCCATTTTCATTGGCACGAGCAATGATTTTGTCGTCAATATCGGTAATGTTGCGAACGTATTTAACGTTCCAGCCCTGACTGCGCAGGAAACGGATAATGTAGTCGAATGCAACCATAACTCGAGCATGACCAATATGACAGTAGTCATACACGGTCATTCCACAGACATACATGTCGATATGTCCTTCTTTACGAGGTACGAATTCTACTTTTTTACGTTGCTCTGAGTTATATAGAACAAAAGGTTGCATAGGTCTTCAAATTGTTTCTACCAAAAGATGGCTCATCTTAACCTAAGCATTTTTATTCATAAAGTTAAAACCCAAAAAAGCAGATATTTTTTAATGCTTGATGTCTTTGCGTTGCTAAAAATAGCGTAGAAGGCTCATTGGATTCGGTCTGAATCTCATTCGAGTGCTGAATTCAATTTATCTGTCCGGAAGATAAAAATGAAGAAATGCATCTTTTCTGCATAATTCATGAATTCTTATACATTTGGAAACGTGCTATTTGCATAGATATGATAAAATTGTGAAAATTTTTTATTTTGAAAGTGAGAGCGCACCTCTCACGGCTTAAGGTATAACAACTTTGAATCCACCAAATATGCCGAATCAAGTCGATTTTCAGAAAGTCGCATTAGAAACTTTGCGTATTGAAGAGCATGCTTTACAAGTATTAGCGACTCAAATAGATGATCGTTTTAGCCAAGCCTGCGAAATCATTTTACAGTGCAAAGGGCGTTTAGTGATTACTGGTATGGGTAAATCGGGTCATATCGGTCGTAAAATGGCCGCTACGTTTGCCTCGACCGGTACGCCATCTTTCTTCATGCATCCGGGTGAAGCGGGGCATGGTGATTTGGGCATGTTGGTTAAAGGTGATGTGCTCATTGCAATTTCAAACTCAGGTAAGAGTGATGAAATTATGATGCTCATGCCGTTGATCAAACATTTGGGCATTCCTCTAATTACCATGAGTGGCGACAATAAAGGCCCAATGCCACAAAATGCTGATGTCGCATTGACCTTGGGTAATATTCAAGAAGCATGCCCTTTGGGTCTAGCGCCGACTTCAAGTACCACTGCAACATTAGCCTTAGGTGATGCCCTTGCAGTTGCATTATTGGATGCACGTGGCTTTACCTCAGATGATTTCGCACGTTCTCATCCTGCTGGAGCGTTGGGTAAGCGTTTGTTATTGCATGTAAAACATCTTATGCATACAGGTGAAGACTTACCCAAAGTGTCGCCAGAGACACCAATGAATAAAGTCCTGTACGAAATTTCAAATAAACGTTTGGGTCTCACCACGATCGTCGATGAAAACGATACCTTATTGGGCATTTTTACCGATGGTGATTTACGTCGTTTGATTGATAAACAGCAAGGCTTTGATGTGAATATGAAAGTCTCAGAAGTGATGATTAAAAATCCTTTGACGATTTCACAAGAAGAACGTGCGGTACATGCTTTAGAACGTATGAACGAAAAGAAAATTACACAATTTGTAGTTGTTGATGATGCCAATAAAGTGATTGGGATTATCAGCATGCATGATCTGATTCAGGCTGGGGTAAATTAAGAAAATGGCATCGTATGTATTGCTAGAACAAGCGCGTCACATAGAAGCACTGGTACTGGATGTAGATGGAATTTTAAGTGATGGATTTGTAACGTTGACCAATAGTGGCGATGAAATCAAATCTTTTGATATTCGTGATGGCTTGGGCATGAAGTTAGTGCAAAAAGCGGGTATCAAAGTCATCATTATTACCGGCCGTAAAAGTAATATTGTTGAAAAACGCATGTCTGACTTAGGTGTCGATTTGGTCTTTCAAGGACGTGAAGACAAAGGTGTTGCCTTGACTGAAGCCTGTGCACAGTTTGGTATTGATCCTTCAGATTGCCTATATATGGGTGATGATTGGCCGGATCTTTCAGCCTTTGCTATTGCAGGGATGAAAGTGACCGTACCGAATGGACATTTAGAAGTACGTCGCCGTGCAGATCTTGTTACGCAGGCGATGGGTGGACGTGGTGCTGTTCGTGAAATCTGCGATATGCTTTTAGTTTCTAAAGGTGTATACCAGGAACTACTTGAAAAATATGCAAGTGCACCTTATTAATAAATTGATGCAGTCATTGGATTGAATCTCCGCTTATGGATACTAAAGTTTTATACGTGACAGCTGTGGTCATTGCTGCAGTAAGCGGTGGTTTTTATTATTTCGGTGGAAAGGGTAATAAGCTTCAGGCGGACTCTTCGAAAAGTATGACTTACTCAGCTGAAAACATTAACCTGACGCAGACTGATGAGCAGGGAAAATTGCATATTCGTGCGCAAGTCGATCGACTTGAGCAGGATTTGCAAAAGCAAACGTCTCATTTGGTCAATCTGAAAGCATCGACCTATCAAGATGGTGCTGTCGATGCCACGTTTTTTGCCAAACAAGCCAATGGTATGGACGATAACCAAAAAGTCGTGCTGAGTGACAATGTGGTTGCAACGAAATTGATGCGTGAAGGGCAAATGGAGTTTCGTACTGAGGAACTAACTGCTTTTCCAAAACAGCGTGAAATAGAAACGGACAAGACTGTAACGGTGATTTCACCACAAGCCGAATTTGTCAGCCAAGGTTTAAAAGCAAATTTAAACGGCGGTCAATACGAATTTTTTAATATTCGAGGAAAGTATGAACCATAATTTTAATCGAAAAACTGCAAAAACTTTCCTAAAACGTACAGCGCTACTCGGTTCACTGGCGTTATGTTCAGTTGCAGCTTTTGCTTTGCCTTCAGACCGTAATCAACCGATTTCATTGGTTGCCGATCGTGCAACATTTAATGAAAAAACTGGGATTACGACGTATACCGGTAATGTCATCATTGAACAGGGTTCGATGAAGCTTCAGGCAAACTCAATCGTTGCGAACTTAAACAGCAAAAAAGAGATCAGTACGATTACAGCAACGGGTGGGCCAGCACATTTCCAACAAAAAACTGACCCTGCCAAAGGCTATGCGAAAGGCCAAGCACAGAAAATCGTCTACAATGCTGAAACAGGTATTATCACCATGACGGGTGGTGCTTTGTTGCAACAAGATGGTGCAAGTATTCGTGGTAATAGCTTGAAATACAGTATGAATAAAGGCGATATCGTTGCTGAAGGTACGCCAAATAAATCTGGATCTTCTTCAGGTCGTGTACAAATCGTGATTCCGCCGTCAAGCACTAAGTCCTTCCCAGGAGCACGTGATTAATGGAGCAGACCTCGCAAGTTCAAACTTTATGTATTAAGCATTTAGCCAAAAACTACAGTAAGCGTTGGGTGGTAAAGGATGTGTCCTTTAGCATGCAAAGTGGTCAAATTGTGGGTTTACTTGGTCCAAATGGTGCAGGTAAAACCACAAGCTTCTATATGGTTGTTGGCTTAGTTCGTATGGATAAAGGTGAGATTCATTTAGATGATCTTGATTTGTCTGACTTGGCAATGCATGAGCGCGCACGTAAAGGTATTGGTTATCTACCTCAAGAAGCATCTATTTTTAGAAAATTAACCATTTCTGAAAATATCATGTCGATTTTAGAAACCCGTAAAGATCTAAATAAGCAACAACGTCAGCAACGTTTAACGGAATTGCTTGCTGACTTTAAAATCACACACATCAAAGATTCTCTTGGTATGAGTGTGTCGGGTGGTGAGCGACGCCGTGCGGAAATCGCGCGCGCGTTAGCTGCAGACCCTAAATTTATGTTGCTAGATGAACCTTTTGCAGGGGTCGATCCTATTTCAGTGGGTGATATTAAAGACATTATCCGAACATTGAAAGATCGTGGTATTGGCGTATTAATTACAGATCATAATGTGCGTGAAACCCTTGCGATTTGTGAGCATGCTTATATCGTGAGCGAAGGTTCAGTGATTGCAGAAGGTACTCCAGAAGAAGTCCTTGCAGATGAAACGGTACGTAAAGTTTATCTTGGTGATGATTTTATCGTTTAATTGAATAATATAAGAAATTTCCCGTTGAATGGCGCTAGTTTCATTCAGCGGGTTTATGTTATTGTCTGAAATGACAAAAACTGAGCGATTAATCTAAAAAATTAACAAGAATTCAGTATACTTTAAACTAAAAATACGACCTGCAAAAATCATGCGATTACGAAAGATGAATGGTCCAGAAGTTGGGCGTCCGCGTAAAAATAAGTGTAATTTCTTTTGTATATTATTATTACCCTTTTCCATTGGTTCAGTGTATGCAGCAGATACTAGCACTGCACAAAGTACCATTCAAAAGACATTAGATAAGATTTTTTTACCTAATAAGCCTAAACCTTCTGCCGAAAAAATTAACATCACCGAACTCAGTAAATATAATTTAGATACCTCACGTGTCCAAGAAATGCCAGCCGTTGCTTATGGTCGAACACAACAAGGCAGCTATAATCCAAACACAGTAGCGAAGAATCTAAGTTTTATTGATGCGATACATATCGCCGTCCAAAGACGTCCAGAAATCACACAAAGTATTGCTACAGTCGCATCGCAAAACGCTAATATTGACCTAGCGAATGCTGCATATTATCCCCAAATTTCAGGTGGATTGAGCACTGCAGATCTGACTAAAGGCGAGCGTGGACGTCAGTTGGTATCTTTAAATGCGACGCAGATGTTATATGACTTTGGTAAAACCAAAAGTGCTGTCGGTATCGAAGAAGCAAAAATGTTACAAGAGCAGGCTAATGTACTTGTAAATTTAGATGAAGTTTCTTTTGATGTTGCAAATGCCATTATCAACATTAAACGATATCAAGAAGTTGCTAAAATTGCGCAGCAGCAAATTGCCGGTGTGAGTCGGATTGCTGAGATTGCTAATTTACGTGCAACCGCAGGGATCAGTAGTCAAGCAGACCCTATTCAAGCCAAGTCAAATTTAGAAGCTGCGGAATCAAATTTAATTGTGCAAGAAACTCAACTTCGACAGTACCAACAGCGACTTCGTACCTTGTTAGGTTTTGATGTAAGTCAGATCAATTGGGTGATACCCGATCGGATCTTAACTGCAGCGGCTTTATATGAGGATCCGGACTTCAAGATGATTCCGAGCATGATGAAAGCACAGGCTGGAGTTCAAGTTGCCAAACTGCAAAAGCAACAGTCAAAATTAAGTGCTTATCCAACCCTCAATGTCAAAGGCAGTCTGAGTCAGGCGGTGAATGGCCGTAATCCAAATAATGATGAAGATGATGGTTTATATAATTCAATCATGTTGGAAGCCACCAGTAATTTTTACCAAGGTGGTGCAATTGCAGCGCAAACACGTGCCGCAAGCTATGCAGAAGAAGCAGCAAAAGCACAAGTAAATACAGTGTATTTGGATGTGATTGATCAAGTCCGAATGATTCGTGAACAAATCGAAAATAAAAAGCGTCAAATGTCGATATTGGTGCAGCGCCGTGAAACAACGGTAAGAACCAAAGAGCTGTATCAAGAACAATATAAATTAGGCACTCGAACGGTTGTCGATCTACTGAATGCAGAGCAAGCCATACATAGTGCCGCACAAGAAATTGTGACATCGCAATATGATATCTACTCAGCACTTGCACAGTACATCCAAGTGACAGGGCGTTCACGAAATATCTATGAACTTAATAATATATCTATTCAGGGGTTTGAAGTTCAGCCATGAGTAATACAATAAATTATCAACCGTGGCTACAAGCGGTTCTGAATATTGCAAAGCATTATCGAATTGAACCCTCTGAAGAACGTATACGGTTGCAGTTGGATTGGGATCAACACAAAAATGCCGATGAACTGGTCGCAGTTATGGCACGCCAAATTGGATTAAGTGTTCGTAAAAACAAATACGACATAAATCTGCTCAATCCATGGCGCTTACCTGTATTGGTTGAGTTTATCAGTGGTGAAGTGGGTGTGGTAGAACGCATCGACGTAGACGGTAATGCCAGTGTCCAATTGAGCGGAGATGAAGGTTTATCTCAAGTCTTCTCTATTGAACGATTGAGCCATGGCGTTCGCAATATATATATTCTGCGTCCAGAGTCATCTGTACCCGATGCACGTGTTGATGAATACATCAAGCCGTTTGAAAAAAATTGGTTCTGGTCGATCGTTTTAAAAGACTGGAAACGCTACATCGACATTATGTTTGCTTCATTAATGGCAAATATCTTGGCCCTAGCCACCATTTTATTCTCAATGAATGTGTACGACCGTGTCATTCCATCTCAATCTGTGCCGACTTTATGGGTACTTGCGGGTGGGGTGTTAATTGCAGCGATATTTGAGTTTGCATTACGTGTTTCACGAATTTATTTGTCGGATATTATTGGTAAACGTGCCGATTTGAAAATTTCAGATCGTGTATTTGGTCATGCATTAAGAATTAAAAATAGCGAACGCTCAAAATCTACAGGTACTTTTATTTCACAGATTCGTGAATTAGAAGGGGTACGCGAAATGGTCACCTCGACGACTGTTACTGCGATTGCCGACTTACCGTTTTTCTTCTTGTTCCTGTTCATCTTCTGGTTAATTGGCGGCAATCTATTTTGGGTTATGCTGTTGGTGGTTCCTTTGATGATTATTCCAGGGATTTTGGCGCAAAAACCATTGGCTAAACTTGCACAAATGGGTATGCGCGAGTCTTCGATTCGTAATGCCTTATTGGTTGAATCTGTGCAAGGTATGGAGGATATCAAATTACTTCGTGCTGAATCACGTTTCCAAAACCAATGGAACCACATGAATGAAGTGTCTGCTGATGTCAGCATGCGTCAACGTAAAATTGTAGGCTTAATGTCGGCATGGACGCAAAAAATTCAGGGTCTAACGTTTGCAATTGTTGTACTTGTCGGCTGTTTTGCTGTGATGAAAGGTGAAATGACCACAGGTGCTTTGGTGGCTTGTTCGATTTTGTCCTCACGAATGTTAGCACCGATTTCTGCATTGGCAGGGGTATTAGGTCGTTTACAACAGGCAAAAGTGGCAAAAGCCGGTCTGGATGAGCTCATGAAGAAACCTGTCGATCAACCGGATTATTCTCACCTTATTCATCGACCATCAATTAATGGTCATTATGAACTCAATGGTGTGTCATTTAAGTATGGTGAAGATGATCCACGTCCGAGTCTTTTAATTCCAAAACTGGAAATTAAGGCCGGAGAAAAGATCGCAATTTTGGGTCGTAATGGTGCTGGTAAGTCGACGCTTCTTCAGTTGTTATCAGGTATGCAAACGCCTGTACAAGGCAAAGTTAAATTAGATGGGATTGAGCTGTCTTTAATCGACCCCGCAGATGTACGTCGTGATATGGGGCTATTGAACCAAAATGCACAGTTATTCTACGGTACGATTCGTGAAAACTTGACCTTGGGTGCTCCGTTGGCTACGGACGAACAATTGATTGAAGTACTGAAAATTACGGGTGCAATTCACTTTGTTCAAGAGAAAAAAGAAGGGCTAGACCATATTATTTTAGAAGGTGGTGTAGGCTTCTCTGGCGGTCAACGCCAAGCATTGCTGCTTGCACGCTTATTGATTCGTCAACCCAATATTCTATTGCTTGATGAACCTACAGCGGCCATTGATGACGTATCTGAAAAGCAGTTGATCGATCATTTAAAAGGTTATTTACAAAACCGAACTATGGTGGTGGCAACACACCGTCGTGCGGTACTTGAGTTGGTTGACCGCATTATTGTGGTGAACGAAGGTAAAATTGTCATGGATGGGCCTCGTGATCAAATTCTGAATCAGAATGCTCAGAAAAAAGTAGCTGGGGCTTAAATCATGAGTGAAAATAAACAAGAAATACAACGCTCGACCAAAGTCAGCTTTAAAGAGCCACCATTACCAAAATCGAGTTTAATCATTTGGATTATTACGATTGGTCTGGCTATTCTTTTAATCTGGGCTTGGTTATTCAAATTAGAGGAAGTCTCTACAGGTACAGGTAAAGTGATTCCATCTTCGAAAGAACAAATTGTTCAGTCGCTTGAGGGAGGGATTTTAACCAAATTGAATGTGAAGGAAGGTCAAATTGTTGAACAAGGTCAAGTCCTTGCACAACTCGATCCAACTCGTTTTGCATCAAATGTCGGTGAAACTGAGTCTTTACTTGTGGCATCTCGTGCAACAGCAGCGCGTTTACGTGCAGAAGTGAATGGTACGCCACTCAGTTTTCCTGAAGATGTTCAAAAGATTCCGGCCTTAGTGAATGAAGAGACTGCTTTATATCGTTCACGTCGTGCAAACTTGGAAGAATCAGTTGCAGGCTTAAAACAAGCTTTGGTATTGGTTCAACAAGAATTGGCCATGACTGAGCCGCTCGTTGCCAAAGGTGCAGCAAGTGAAGTTGAAGTGCTTCGTTTAAAGCGTTCAGCGAATGACTTACAAAATCAGTTAAACGATGTCCGTAACCAATATTTGGTGAAATCACGGGAAGAATTGTCGAAAGCCAATACGGATATTGAATCACAGCAACAAGTGGTGAAAGGCAAATCGGATACGTTGAGTCGTACGGTATTTAAATCTCCAGTACGTGGTGTGGTCAAAGAAATTGATGTGATGACATTGGGCGGTGTGATTCCGCAAAATGGTAAATTGATGACTATTGTACCCTTGGATGAACAGCTTTTGGTTGAAGCACGTATTTCACCGCGGGATATTGCTTTTATTCGTCCGGGTCAAGAAGCCTTAGTTAAAATTACGGCTTATGATTATTCGATCTATGGCGGCTTAAAAGGTAAAGTGACCGTCATTTCACCAGACACGTTACGTGATGAAGTGAAACAAGATCAGTTCTATTATCGTGTTTATATCCGTACAGATAGTGATAAATTAAGCAATAAAGAAGGTAAAAGTTTTAGTATTACACCGGGTATGGTGGCAACAGTTGATATCCGCACAGGCTCGAAAACTGTACTTGAATATTTAATCAAGCCATTCAATAAAGCCAAAGAAGCACTTCGCGAACGTTAATAACGCAGTGCCAATCAAGCCTCCAGTTTTGGAGGCTTTTTTGTGGATGTAAGTCTTTCAAAAAACGCTATAATGTCCTTTGATACAGGATCTAAAGACGTTATGCCATTTACACTCGCCGCACAGTTTGAATATGAAGAAGACATTAAAAAAAGTCGTTTTCAAGCCATCGCAGTTCCTGTGGAAAATGAACAAGCCGTTAAAGAATTTCTCGAAGCCAATAAGGATATCTCAACAACACATCAGTGTTGGGCATGGAAAATTGGACATACCGTACGTTTTAATGATGATGGTGAGCCTTCAGGCACAGCAGGTCGGCCCATTCTAGCAACCATAGAAGGGAATGACCTAACCAATGTTTTGGTCTTGGTTAATCGTTGGTATGGCGGAATTAAGCTCGGGACTGGGGGCTTGGTACGTGCCTATGGTGGCTGTGCCGGTCAATGCCTTTTACAAGCTGAAAAAATTGAACTCATTGAGAAGAAAAAAGTGCAATTTAGTTGTCAGTTTAATGAGTGGGCAATTTTCCAATATGAACTCAATCAGCAGCAAATTGAATTTCAGGAAGACTACACAGTGGAAGGTGTAAATGTACTTGCATCATTGCAAATTCATCAAATCCAACCACTGCAGTTAAAGATACAAGATGTAACTCGCGGACGTGAACAACTGCATATCGTCGAGGCTGATGAAGATGAATGAACAAGATCCATTATTGAAATATCGAGAGCAACATAAGCATCGTCTGAATTATATGCCTTGGTTGTATTGGTCACTTAAACCGAAAAATCGTGGTTGGGCCGAAGCTTGGCAACAGGAATATCAAGACTATCTCAAATCGATGGAAACCGTTGAAATTGGTGAAAACTGTTTTATATCGCCATTGGCTCATATTTTTGCCGAACCGGGACGTAAGATTGTTATTGGAGATAACAGCTTTATTGCGGCGGATTGCACTTTGCATGGCCCAATAGAAATAGGCAATGAAGTGGCGATCAATCATCACTGTATTTTAGATGGTGGGCGAGTGGGCATCAAAATTCACGATCAGGTTCGTATGGCGGCATATTGCCATTTATACGCTTTTGATCATGGAATGGATGTTAATCAACCCATTTATCAGCAGGCTGTACGATCACAAGGGATTGAGATAGAGCGTGATGTTTGGTTAGGGGCGCATGTTGGAATCAAGGATGGCATTCACATTGCTGAGCAGGCTGTGGTCGGTATGAACAGTATGGTGACGAAAAATGTTGAAGCGCGTGCAATCATTGCGGGAAATCCTGCAAAACTCATTCGATATCGTGAATAAATAATCGCCAAATAGGTCATAAATCGTTTTTATGCTTACACAAATGCATGCACAGTGAAACAGAGTTGTGATAAGTTAAAAATAACAAACAACATTTTATAGCCAAGCAATAATAAAACGAGGGCTAATCATGAAACGAGTTATCGCCTGTATCGACTCTTCTCCATGCATTAATGCACTAGCTGATGCTGCTGCTTGGGTTGCTAAACAAACTCACCGTGAGTTGGTTTTACTGCAAATACTTGATTACTATCCGGCAAGTTATCACTTAGGTGAAATCAGTGGAGTGATTGGGTTTGAAAGTAATGCTATGCTCTTGAAAGAACTCGCGGAGTTAGAACAAAAACAAAGTGATTTAGCGTTAGATTATAGTAATAACTTGCTCAAACACATTTCTGAAATGATCCAAGATAAGCATGGTATTCAAACCACCCATATTCAGGAAAAGGGCGACTTCTTAGAGCAAAGTTTTAATGTGTTGCAAGATGACGATATTGTTTTAATTGGTCGCGTGGGTGAACGTTCAGCAGAGCGCAATAAGCCGCTTGGTAGTAATGTTGAAAACTTTATACGTGGTGCAAGTTGTACAGTTATGACTGTAGGGCCAACGTTTAAACCACCGACTCGTTTTATTTTTGCCTATGAATATTCGCCTAAATGCGTTGAGTTAATGAAGCGTGTGGCACAAAGTGATCTACTCAAACTCTTACAATGTCATTTGGTTTATGTTGGAGATCACCCACAAATCTTGGATGATCCAAAAAATTATTTAACCAATGCCGGTCTCGATGTGGTGACAGAATACCGTTATGGCGATGTTTCGGAAAATATTCTGGACTATCAACAAGAGCATGGCATTCAGTTAATCGTACTTGGCGCTTTTAGCCACAGTAAAATCCATCAGTTCTTCTTGGGCAGTATCACCACCAGTATTTTCAGAAATTCGAGTGTTCCATTGTTGGTTGTAAAATAAGTTGAGCAAACGAACAGAGTTGATTTAAAAACAATCAGAGTTATCCTCATAAATTGTGGATAACTCTGTGTGCAGTGTTTATAAGTAATTGTTTTGAAAATAAAATACTGTATTGATTATTTTTTATACCTTTACTCAAGATGTCTAAAAAACACCTCGATTAAGATTATTTAACGATTGCAATTGCAAAACCATCATGACCTTTACAACCTACAGTTTGAAGTGCCGTGCAGGATAAAATTTTCGGATGATTTTGCATAGCTTTGAACATATCACGAATACCTTCAATGCTTGG
Organism: Acinetobacter sp. YH12218; assembly: GCF_013417925.1. Taxonomy (NCBI): domain Bacteria; kingdom Pseudomonadati; phylum Pseudomonadota; class Gammaproteobacteria; order Moraxellales; family Moraxellaceae; genus Acinetobacter; species Acinetobacter sp. YH12218. Next base: position 45,542 of record NZ_VPDB01000008.1, on the reverse strand, counting down.
TTTATGGTTTTCAGCATTCAGAATCTCACCTGCACGAATCACATTGTCTAAAACAATCACTGTACCTGAATGAGATAAATTTAAGCTTAATTCTAAATATTCAGGGTAGCTCTGTTTGTCTGCATCGACAAAAATAAAGTCAAAAGGTTCGGTATCTTCAGGAAGGGCACGTAAAATATCTGCCGCACGACCACATTTCAGTTCTATCGTTTGTGCAAGCTTTGCATTATCAATATTTTCTTGACCGAGGGCAGCATGTGTATCACGACCTTCAATGGTCAGAATGTAACCATCTTCAGGTAAGGCACGTGCTAACCACATGGTGCTATAGGCTGCAAAAGTTCCAAGTTCTAAAACGCGTTTACACTTGTTCATTTGGATTAACATTTGAAGCAGCATGCCTTGATTAGCCGCTACAGCAAGATGATCAGGAAAGCCACGTTCATCCGTATGTTGAAGTGTTTGGGTCAATATTGGATCTTCAGGAATTAAATGTGAATCGATGTAAGCATCAATGTCTGTCCACATTTGTTGCATGTTGTCGCACCTCGTGATTGATGCAAGCATTTTAAACCTTTCCACCAACATCGCAATTTATTGTTCTATATTTGAATATTTTATGTACAAAAAAGACCTCCGAAGAGGTCTTGATATGACGATGTAATGTTTTAGTAATTACACATTGATGAGCGACTTGAGTGATCAGGCCCCCAAGTACGGTAGCCTTGAGTATCAATATGAATTTGTCCGCTGGCATATAAACCTAATCCCATATTGAGACTCTGCCCGTGTTGTGACCAAAATTGGCATAAACGGAACTTGGTATTTTCAATATAACTGTAGTCTTCGGGCTGCGGGTACGCAGGTCCAATACGGAAATCAATCGCAGAGTTGTATAAGTGACGAGATGAACTTGCACCACCGGCACACTGGTTCAAAGGCAAATCACGATAAACCGATGTCACTTCAAAGTCCGTTAAGATATTGGCAGCTACTAAATATTTAAAGACACGTAAGGTTGCAATTTGGTTTTGCCATAATTCACGGTTAGGTACCATATATTCTGAGCGACCACATTTTTGCCAGTCACGTGCAGTACGCATCAACTCAAATGAAGGAATGATATTGCCTACACCATTTTTCTCTAAAAAGACTTCATAGTCTCGAACGCGACGTAAATTATCGACAGACGCGACCCACGAATTGTAGGCATAAGGCACCACTTTAGGCGGGGCTTGTCTGATGGTCGTCACTTTTTCTTGAGGTATGTAAATACGTTTACCGTCGGGAGTTGTAATAGTGTGACCTTGTTTTTGTGGTGTAGTTGTACAACCAATGAAAACAAGAGGGAATATTGCAACGGACAATAATCCCTTGAGTAAATGCTTCATTATAGAAATCAATTATTTATAAACTCGTTCTATTTTAATCCAATTTGATTGAGAAAATTTGAATAATTTGCAATGAAATGTGTGCTTTAAGTATAAAAAAAGATCAGCATGTGCTGATCTTTTCATGAAAGCGTAAAATTACTTTTCAAGATATTGTAATTTATCAGCTTTACCGTTCCACTCTTCACGGTCGGCAGGTTGATCACCAATTTGAGTGATGTTCGGCCATTTTTGAGAAAGTTCAGTATTAAGTTCGATAAATACTTCTTGACCTTCAGGTAACTCATCTTCAGAGAAAATCGCGTTAGCTGGACACTCAGGTTCACATAGCGCACAGTCGATACATTCATCTGGATTAATAACAAGGAAGTTTGGACCTTCATAGAAACAGTCAACAGGGCAAACTTCTACGCAGTCTTGATATTTACATTTAATACAGTTTTCAGTGACAACAAAGGTCATGGCGACAGCTACCTAAAAAATATGGTTCTAATAAACTAATGGTGTATTTTAGGCAAAAAATAGGGTAACTAACAATTCCTTTTATTGATAATTATTATATGCAGTGCTGTTAAAATCACTAAAAACTGAACAATTTATGTAAATTTCACAATGAATGAGAATCATACTCAAAAACTAATTAAATTACATCTGTTTATCGAACAATATTTTTATGTGCATTTTAAGCATGAAACATTTTAGAACATTAATTTTTTATCAATTTATTGCTGAATAGCCGCGGTAGTAGATAGCAAACATTCACTAATTTACGCGTTTGAATGGTGTCAATGCAAAGAACACCTTCATTGGTGTTCTTTGCATATCTCATCTATCGCTTCTGCTCAATTTAGATCTTAAGTAAATCCTTTAAAGCGTAAAGCTGTTGTAATGCTTCACGTGGACTTAAGTTATCGATATCAATATCTGCTAAGGCATCAAGTACGGGCGATGTTTTTTCAACTTCAACTACGCGTTCAATGACTTCAGGCTCTGCGAGTGCCGAGAATAGATCGGTTTGTACAGCCGTATTGAGTTGCTGTTTTTGCTGAGTTTCTAATATATGAAGGCGATTTTGCGCTTCTTTGATCACAGCTGCAGGAATACCTGCAAGCTTTGCCACCTGTAGACCATGACTTTGACTCGCTGGGCCTTGTTGAACTTTATGCAGTAAGATCAGGTTGCCATTTAGCTCACGAGCAGTCACATGATAGTTATCTATATTGGCGTCTTTGCCTAACTCGGTGAGCTCAAAATAATGCGTTGCAAATAGGCATAAACATTTAATGCGACGGGTGAGATCGAGCACACATGCCCACGCCAAAGATAAGCCATCATAGGTACTCGTACCACGTCCGACTTCATCCATCAGTACCAATGATTGATTGGTCGCATGATGTAGAATCTGTGAGGTTTCAGTCATTTCCACCATGAAGGTTGATTTGCCTGTAGACAAGTCGTCGGCAGATCCTATACGGGTAAATATCCGATCGATCGGCCCTAATACGGCAGATTGGGCAGGGACAAAGCTACCACAGTAGGCTAATAAGCTGATTAAGGCAGTTTGGCGCATAAAGGTCGATTTACCGCCCATATTTGGCCCTGTGATAATCGCCATGCGGTGATTAAAGTCCAAACTAGTATCATTTGGAGTAAATGCTGATTTGCTCAGAGATTCCACAACTGGGTGACGTCCGGCTTTGATTTTGATCCCAACTTCAGGGCTATATTCAGGACGTGACCAATTTCGTAATCGAGCTTGATGGGCAAAATTAGCCAGTAAATCAATTTGCGCTATAGCGGCGCTCATCATTTGTAAGTTGCCAATATCTGCACGTAACTCATCAAGTAATAGCTCAAAGAGCATTTTTTCGCGCGCTAATGCACGTGACTCACTCGAAAGCACCTTATCTTCAAACGATTTCAGCTCAGGGGTAATGTAGCGTTCCGCATTTTTTAGAGTTTGGCGGCGAATATAATGATCAGGTGCTTGCTCAGCCTGTGCTCGAGTCAGTTCAATATAGTAGCCACTGACACGGTTATAGCCAATTTTTAAGGTTGAAATTCCGGTTTGTTCACGCTCTTTGATTTCGAGATCAATGAGGAATTGTCCTGCATGGTCACGAATTTTACGCAGTTCATCGAGTTCAGTGTCGAAGCCCTCGGCAATCACATTACCATCACGTAAAAGCACCGGCGGGTTTTCTACGATGGCAGACATAAGACGCTCATGTAAGCCGTGAAAATCACCCATTTCATCATTTAACTGAGCGATCAGCTTAGATTGATGTGCCTGAATGATCGGTTCAAGTGCATGTCGAAGATAGGGAATTTGTGCACAAGTTTGACGTAACTGAACAAGGTCTCGTGGTCGAGCACTGCCGAGCGCTACACGAGATAGCACTCGTTCAATATCGCCAATTTCCTTGAGAACTAAGCGGATCGGAGACTCATGATAGCCTTGCAGCATCGCTTGTGAAGCATCTAAACGCGCATCCAATAAAGCGGTATCTCGTAAAGGCTGCATTAAGGTACGACTTAATAGACGGCCACCCATCGCAGTTTGGCAATCATTGATTAGTTGGAACAGGGAAGTACCATGTTCAAATAGGGGATCAATCAGTTCTAAGTTACGACGAGTGACGGGATCGAGCGCCACGAAATCACTACTTTGTTCGAGTTGAATGCTGCGGATATGTGGTAAAGCGGTTTTTTGAGTGACTTTTGCATAGTGAATCAAAGCCGCTGCGGCAGCTTTCGCCAAAGGTAAATGGTCAATACCAAAACCTGAAAGTGTGGCTACTGCAAATTGGTCACACAGCGTTTTTTGCGCGTTATTTAAATTGAAGTCGACATTTGGACGCTTGGTAACAGGGCAGTCTAATTGACGTTTAATTTGCTCGACAATATTCGGGTCAATGAGATCTTCATCAATCAAAATTTCGCTCGGCATTAAACGTGAAAGTTCGATTGCCAATTGTTCCAGTTGATAGTCCATTTGCTGAACTTTAAAAATACCTGCACTGAGGTCTAGTAAAGCAATCCCGATTTGATTTTGTTGTAAGCAGATCGCGACTAAATTGGAACTTTGATGAGAGGCAATCAGTGCATCGTCTGTTAATGTTCCCGGGGTAATGATACGAACAATGCCGCGCTCAACTGGCCCTTTGCCAGTTACTTCACCAATTTGTTCGCAGATCACCACCGTTTCACCTTTTTTTACAAGGCGGGCTAAATAGCCTTCAGCTGCGTGGTACGGGACGCCAGCCATGGGAATGGGCTCACCATTGGCTTTACCACGATGCGTCAGTGTAATTCCTAAGAGTTTTGCTGCTTTATGCGCATCTTCAAAAAAGAGCTCATAAAAATCACCCATCCGATAAAACATCAGTGAATGCGGATTTTGCATTTTGACTGACATGTACTGTTGCATCATAGGTGTTAGTGTGGATGGGTCAGGTACTATATTTTCTGTATTCATATCACTTAACACCTTTAAAATTAATAATATTTACAAATAATTGCATACAAAACTTTTCCTGACGAATCCTATTGAATCTTGTCTAAACCTGAACAATCCAATGAATAAGTATACCTTTTGGTGTACCTTTTCTTGGTGTGTTGTTAAAATACTAAGAATAAGATGAGTCGATTTTTGAATTTCTGAAACGGATTCTAACAAAAACTGTGGCTTTGTTTCTAAGGGGATTTCTAGGTGAGTGAAAAAGAAACTCAAGCAACGAAAAAAGTTGCTTTATCTGCTAAAGCGATAGAGAAGATGAAGAATGATAGTTATAAAGCCGATATAGGTGAAAATGAAGGCTTGCGAGTATATAAAGGGAAGACTGGATTAACATCTTTTATATATCGTTATCGTAGTCCTATCGATAACTCGTTAAAAAAAATGAAGATAGGTACTTTTCCTGAATTATCTTTGGCTGAAGCAAGGATCGAGTTGCAAAAGTTAAAAGCTCAAAGGCGCTCAGGAATTTGTCCAAGTACTTACGCAAAAGAAGAAAAATTGGAAAGGCTAACTAAGCTTCAAGCAGAAAAAGAGAAAGAGGAACTTCATCAATTTACAGTTAAAGATTTAATCGAGTTATATCTTACAAACGTAATCGAAGATAGGTACGTAGATGATCCAAGATCTGGGCTAAAGAAATTGATTCGAGGGTCTCGTAAGAAGAAGGGGCAAGATGAAACAAGAAGAACGCTGTATGGAGATGCTGTAAAAGTCTTAGGGCATTTACCTGCTGAAAAAATTACTCGTAAAGATATCGTGCAGTTGGTGTCAGATATAGTGGCAAGAGGAGCCAATGTTCAGGCAGGTAGAGTTTTGTCTGAATTAACTTTAGCTTATGAGTACGCTATTGGGCTTGAAAAGTTTAAAGAAGATTTTGCTAACCCAGCTTTGTTGGCAAAGGCAAGTGCGAAACAAGCTAGATTAAAGCTGACTTGTACGAAAGGAACTAGAGTTTTAAGTGATGATGAATTAAGGCGTGTTCTGCAGTGGTTGCCAACTTCAGGATTTTCAGCAAAACATAAACAAGTATTGATGATCACATTATGGACAGGGTGTCGAACTGGTGAAGTCTGTGAAGCAAAATGGGCAGATATAAATTTGGATTCTAGAACATGGCATATTAGACAAAGTAAAAATGGTTCAGAACGTTATGTTCAACTATCTCGTCAGTGTGCTGAATTTATTGCTAATCTTCCTAATAAGCATTTGGAATATGTTTTTCAAATGGAAAAAAGTGGAAAACCACTTTTGCAAAAAACCATAACTGAGTGTAAGTGGAGAATGAAAAATCCAGAGAAGATGACATACAAACAAACATATAGATCAGAACAGCTTTGGTTGAATGACATGCCTGACTGGAACCCACATGACTTAAGAAGGACGGTGCGTACAGGATTGTCACGCTTGGGATGTCCTGCAGAAGTAGCGGAAGCAGTATTGGGTCATTCTAAAAAAGGAATACAAGGTACTTATGATTTGCATACTTATGAAAAAGAGTGTTCTGAGTGGTTACAGAAGTGGGCTTATCACATGGAGTCTTTAGTTAATTAAACATGCTATCTATAAGTTAAATTAAGCGACATTAATTGTCGCTTTACTATTTTTTTATGAAATTCTCAGTTGCATAAATAATTTATTAATGTACATTTGTTCTTGAAAATTAACATAAAATCTTTAAAAAAATCGAGGGGCATATGTCTGATATTAATAGCTATTTACGTCAAGAGTTACCAAAATTACATAAATCTAATGTACACGTTGCACCAAATCTACCTGAGAAAAAACTCAATAATGCCGTGAAGTCTTTTAAATATGCAGGCAGTCCTGATAATGTCGTAGCTTTATTGGATATCACAGTATTTGGTAGTGGTGCAGATGGAATTCTCTTTACAGGGGAACAATTAATTGTAAAACCTACATTTGCTGATCCAATCGCCATTAAGTTTAATGAAATTGTGAAGGTCAGATTTGAAGAAACTAACCCTAAATTTCCTCATGTAATTATTGTTACGAAAGAAGAAAAAATTAAATTAGAAAATATGAGTACTAGTTGTAGTTATAGTGAACTAACTCGTATTTTGAATCATGTATTGACGCAATTCGAAGACTTTAAAGAACAACGGCAGTCAATTCCATTAGAAGAAATGAGCGAACAACTAAAAATCGCTTATTTAAAAATTATCGTTAATATGGCTTATGCAAATGATCAAGTTATCGATAGAAATGAATTGGCAGAAATCTTCCTTTTAATGAATCGTCTTGGTTTGGAGCAACAAAGCCGGTTTGATGTAAGATCATACCTTTTTAATCAAGAAGGGTTATTAGAAACTGAAAAATTATTTGAAGAAATGAATAGTAATATTGTTGAAGGTCAACACAATACTGTTCATATCTCCTTGGCAAAAGATCTAATAAACATCTTTTTCTCAACCCAAAGTAGAGATCTTCTACAATTTGAATTTTTTAACCAAAATCGTTCCCTTTTCCAAATCAACGAGGCTGATATTAGTATCATCATTGAAGCATTGGAAATGGACTATAAATTGTTAGAGGAGGATTTCACAGACGATAAAATGAAAAAAGCCTTTTCTGAGTTGTCAGCAAAAGCTGCTGCTGTTGGCACACCTTTAGCTGCAGTATATTTGTCAGGCTCAGTAATTGGTATGTCTGCTGCTGGTATGACATCAGGTTTGGCTATGCTGGGTATGGGAGGTGTGTTGGGCTTTTCAAGTATGGCAACAGGTATTGGTGTTGCTATATTGATTGGTGTTGGTACGTATGCAGGTGTAAAAAAACTAACGGGTTCGGATGAGCTAAGTAAATATAAGCGTAAACAATTAATGCTTAATGAAGTTATTAAGCAAACGCAAGATACAATATCCACTATTGTTGGGGACATTAATTACGTTACTTCTAGATTAAATCAGACAATTGAGAAAGTGAGTCAAGTCAGTGGTAATGCTAACGCATTATTAGAAGTGAATGCAAAACTTAGACAACAAATGTCTATGTTAAAAGGGATTACTGGTGCGGCAGATATTTTGAATCATAAAGTGCATGAAGCTGAGGGAGATTCTAATAAGCTGAAATGTCCTTTAATTTTAGATATTTCCAAATTACAAGCTTTAACAACAGAACCAACAAAGAAAAAATTCTATGACTTTATTATGGATTTTTATGTTGAAAAAGAAGTTATTGTAGAAAAAAACAATGAAAAGCAAAGAGTTAAGAGGTTGGTTGTTGATGACTCTAAGAAAGCCGATTTTTTACAGTTATCGAAAGCTTTCGAAGTGATTGGTTATTTTAATGTGGGTGATGTACTTGCTGGAAAAACAAAACAAGCGCTAACAGGTTTATTCACATGATTAAAAAAGATCTTGTAGATGAGCAAGCATATAGTCTAGTTATGCAAGATCTTCAGCTATCTTCTGCTCAAGCTAAGCTTGGGCAGATAGATGGTGTAATGAATCAGCTCAATTCTGATTTGGATAAAATTCTTTTGGAAACACAAGATTCACTGAATAACTCTGAATTCTTAATAGGGGAGGTTGAGAGAGAGCTTCTAGAGTTTTCTATTGTTCATGATGAAGAAATCATTTTTATTGTTGAGGAAGAGAAAGTAGCTGAGGAAATTTTCCCAATTCAAAAATCTAGTTATACACCTTTAAGTTTACTTGAGACGATCACTTTCTCGAAAGATAACTCATGGTCGGATTATCAAAGAACTCTTAAAGATTTTCAGGAGCATAATGGTATTTATGTCTCTGAAGATCCTTTCATGGATTTAATGACACCTTCTCAGAAGGTTGCCTTACAAAAGAGAATCAAAGAAGAGTTTTCTTTAAAGAATGCAAACTGCGATCAGTATGATTATATGATTGCAGGTACATGTGGGGTAATCGGTGGTTTGGTTGATGTTTTGTTTGTAGGAATGCCTGGACAGAGTCCTCTAGGTAACTTAACCGATGATGCAACGAATCAAGCAGTTCAGCTTTTTGCAAAAATGAATGGTTGGAAGGGTGCAAAAGAAGGTAAAGATCCGACATCAAGTGCTATTGGTTTCTTAGAACGTACTTTTAAAGTTAACTATGATCATCGGCATTCTGCGGATGTTGATGGATTGTTTAAAATGAGTACACAAAACCACCATATAAAGAGTCTTGGTCATTCACCAGATTTGTGTGGATTATTCTTTTCATTGTTAGATCAGTTTAATGATACTGCAACATTCGTAGGAATATTTGATGTAATTAATGACAATGGGATTAAGGTGGGTGAAACATCCAAGCTGATCAGAGTTAATACAGCTACTAATGAACTTCAAGGTGGTAACTTAATCGCCAAGATATATTGTGGTTTTATCAATTGGTTAGGACATTTATTTTCGGATGTGGCAGGTTCATCAGGTGCGTTAGGTCGAGGATCAGGCATTCCAATTCCTTTCTATTCTTTGCTTCAATTTGCTAATTTTGGATCTTTTGGTCAACATAGGCATAGCTTTGCTACTTTAGCTGTTAAGGTTTTTGAAGCTGGATATGATTTTAGGCATGGTATGGCAATGGCAATCCCTGTCGCTATTACTGAGTTATTGACAAGATTTATGTGGTCTTTGAAGCAAAAAATTTATCATCATAAAGATTGGTTAGATTGTATTCCTCTGGTAAATGTACCTGAGGTAAGAAGAATGCTTCTAGTAGCACATGGTACTTTGTGTATCATTGATGGTCTTGATGCAGGAATTAAATCAGCAGGTGAGCCAGTGCAGTTTTTGTTGAGAACAAATCTTATAGGTTGGTCAAGATTTTCATTATTAGCTTTAAAGGAAGTCCAAGCAAAATTCCGAGAGGGTGATTTAGACTTGGATGCTGTGGATGAATATTTAGATAAAGAATATAGAAGGCTGAAATTATCTCCTTATTAAGATGAAGACAGAACACCTTCAGAAACTTGTGTTCTGTCTTAAATTTAGTTCAATGCTGAGACACTATTTTTTAAACCAATTTGTATATCATAAACGGAAGGCTCATCCTCGGGATGTGGATGGGTGTGAGATGTTGTATTAGTGAGGTTATAAAATTCATCAACAATATCTGCACCATCCTCTAAGTTTATTTCAAATAGTGCATTAGCCAAACCCTGCTGTGCGGTTCGATCTAAGGCTTCTTGGTTAAACCCTGCTTGCTTACTTTGCTGATCAATTTGATTTGCCGTATGAATAGCTGACTGCAGATCTATTCCATCCCTCAAAGTTAAGTCAACGTAGTACACAGGCTGTCGATAGCTTTGAGTGGTACTTTTGCCACGGAGTATGAGCTGTAATGGTAGGCATGAAAGTAGACCATTCGATGCGGCGTGGTAATAGCTCAATCGGGCAGCCAAAGTGCGTATGCTATTAAACCCTGTCGTTCTAAAAATGAATGTGCCAAATTCATCTGACTCATCTAAGTTCACATGTAAACGTCCATATGGTTTGCAGTGTCCACCTTGAGCTAAAGGACACAGATCAGGGGAAGGGCATGGATGTTGTTCCACACCTTGATTGGTTAAACGCTGACAGGTTTGACCATCACCCACACAGAGGGGTCGTCCAGTTTGACGATCAAACATTGTGTACTCTGCTCGCAAATTAAGATCAGGATCATTGAAAATCATTCTGACAGGAATTGTACGAAGTTTCTGATTTGGTGCATTTGAACGAAGCTGTTCATCTAAAGGATGTTTTATCCATCCTTCTTTATTTTGAATCTGTGAGGTAATGGTAAATTGATCATCTTTTTCAGGTAAGCGTTTACCGTTCTTCTCTACAACTCGTCCAATACTAATCCGCCCTAGTACTGGTGGAGTAATTGCTAAACCTTTAATCATAAGTTCTGCTCCAAGTATTTTTTTATTACTGACCCTTTGATATGTAAGACAAAGATAAAAGATCAGAATGAAAGGCAAAAACTTCCAATAGGACTCGCCACACTTTCGAGTGTTGGTGAGTTGGGGGAGTTTTTGCCGTTTTGGTGAAAGTAATGAAGGATCTATTTAGTCTTGATAGATATTGAATCGACGACTGCCTTGTCTTCTCAATGGATATTGCTCTATGAGATCAGGCTGATGTTTTAATAATGATTTGGTGTCTAAGCTGACACTATTATTGGATTTTTTCCAAACTACCGAACCACGGCTAAACGTGGCACGCTCTGCATCTTTCATCATCATTTGGATTTGATGTTTTAGCTCATCGAAGCGTTCTTGCTTATGCTGAATCTCTTCTTTCAGTTTGATTAGCTTATCGAACATGAGATTGGCTGTTTCATTCTGAGAGAGATCTTCAACTGTTAGTGGTACATGGGTTGGGTAGAGTTGCTGAATCGCTTTGGATGCAGATTCACTTGCGTCAACAGATGGTGGTATATCCTTTTCCACACATTCCCAAAAATAACGTTCTGCATTAATGATGTGCTGAATCACAGATTCAGAACGTGTTACTTTGAAAATCTTAGTCTCATGTCCGCATAGCAATACACAGACATGTGCCGACTGTTTTCCAGTGACTGCCAATTGATGTTGTACCTGACACAAGACATACAAAGGCACACCATCACGCCAAAGCTTAGCCCCATGTTCTCCTGCAGTTTTGCATTCAAGTATCTGTACTTCATCACTACCTACAACAGCGTAATCCAAGTTTGCCAACATAAAGTACTTGTCAGGATCAGGGTGCTGTAAAACAGCATTGACCCGACGTACCTTATTGTTGGTGTGCATGCTGTAATACTCAGCCACCAATGGTTCAAGTTGCTTCCCCCAGTATAAAGGTGCAACACCTGTGCTTTCATCTTCAATGGACTGAGCTTGGCGACCTGTTTTGATCAGCCACAGTTCTAACATCGACATATACGGATTTAGACCACATGCTGTTGCTGCATCACTGCTACCGATACCTTGCTTACGAACTTCAAGCCAATCTTGATATGCCATATCTTTGGTATTCACTAATCGTTTTGCTGAGCTTGCTCGCTTGGTTGTGGTTAATGGGTTTAATGCCGTTTGCACACCTGCTTGTACAGTCTGATTTGAAATCGGTGCGATTTGATTCATAGTTCATCCTTTTAAGTTTTACTTTTAGAAAAAAGCTCATAAAAAAGCCATACCTGACCTTAAGTCGGGTATGGCGATATAAATGTTGATGGTGGTTGAAAACAGGGGGGGCTATTTCTAAGCCTAAGACTTAAATTAACTCAGGCAATTAAAGATAAGGCTTGTTCTAGACCTCGTTGTTTAAGACTTGCTCCAGCTCCAAACCATCCTGAGTCCAAGCGGTGATCTGGACTCATGGAACGACGTTCATGATCAACAAATTCAGTGATCGAACATAGCAAGCCATAGGCTGTATCTTTAGCAGATGAAAGATCAGCTCCACGCCCTTGACCATTAAACATCTCTAAGGCTTTGGTCATGGCTCTGCCATTGGGTTCAGTCTTGTTTTGCTGTGGTGGATTGCTTGCTACCTGACGGTAGAATTGAATGATGTTCTCTTCAGGATCAGAAATTGACATGGTGCTATTGTTGAACACGGCATCAAAGTAAGCCTTGGCTTCCTGTTGACTGACTTTACGCTGAGTAAGCTGTTTCATCTCATACATGTGCTCATCCCATGCACGAACTGAAATACCTAATTGCTGTTTTACTTTCTCTGCATCGAACTTGGTGCTATGTGGTACTTTAACCACACCTGCGCTTGCAGTTGCACCTTTAAGTGCAATGGCAAGTGTGTTATTACACACGACTCGAATACTCGTAAATTGTGCTGTAGTTGCCAATGTACCATCGCATGCTGATGCTAGTAGCACATAGCCATTGCTGACATCCTTACCTTTCAATGCTGTGCTTTGTCCTGTACGTGCTAAAGCCCAGAACTTCTTACCACCTTTCAGTACTCCTGCTGTTTCCAACTCGAAGCCTGATTGTTCAGTCAGATCACGGTAGAACTCCAAAATCTCTTTTGGTTGTACTTCCTGATAACGCTGACTCACTACGGACAGTGGTGCATGGGTATCTGAGCGGTACAATACTCGCTGTTCTTCAAATGGTATGATGATGCTTTGACCACGTTCATTCTGAGCCATGTAACTGACATCAGATGATTCGATACACCAATCCATTCCTGCTTGCTGTGCCCAAACCTCAAGAGGTTGATTAGGGGTGAGTAGATTACCTAAGCCATGCCAAGGTGTTTCCCCGACATAAGCCATTTGTTCTAATTGATGTGCCATGATGGAATTCCTTTTAATATGATTGCAGACTTAATGAAGAAGACTAGATGGAAATCTTTGAGTACAGCCTTGGCAATAACACAATGATTGCTGTGACCTTGTTGGTTGATCAGTAACCGCATTAATCAGACCACCAATAAATGTTCCTGCTACACCACCCACCAATGGGGGTAAGTTAAAAGACTTTGCTACTGTCGCTCCAAGCGCGCCTAAGGTCGCAGGAGACACCACTTGAGCCAGTGCAGTACTAGACTGCTGATTCATTTCAATCATTATGATTTCTGCTGATTGGCAAAATGGGCATTTCAAGCTCATCGCCTAACTCCTCATTCAAATAATAAAAAAGGTCTGCATGAATGCAGACCTTGTTTCCATGAGCCCTGAAAAGAGCTTCATGATTCTCATGAGGATGTTATGTATCTGAAATTATTTGGAATCAGACCAAATCTAATATTAAGCAGATGTTGCTTGAGTTAATCGAGGAAGTGTATACGTGTCAAAGTTCTTATGCTCTAGATAATGGCGATACATTTGACTGAAAATAGATAGTGCTCTTTGGTTTAACTGGTGTTGTTTGCCGATCCCATTGAATAGGGGGTAGCGTGACTTTAATTCTTGCTCAAATTCACCTGAAAACAAATATTGGTATTTATGAATCACAACAAAGTCGTATCCAGTATCATCTCTGCCAAGAGCATCTTTTCTGAAAAGTCTTTGTAAAAGAATAAGTATAATCTGCTCTTCATCAGTCTCAACTACACGATCAGCTTCATTCATCAAGCGATAGAATGAATTCCATGTTTCATAGTCACCGATATGAATATCATCAATATTATAGAAAAAATTGCTCGTTTTTCTCTGCACAGTTAAAGGCAGTCCATCGCTGTTTTGAGGAATGGCAAAGGCATGTGTTTGATCATAACTGCTTGTAAACAAGATCGCTTTGAATTGATCGTTAAAATCTACGGCTTGATCAAAATTTTGGTCTACGCACAGGCGATAGTATTTTTCTAGGGAAGTTTGCCCACGTTCGAAATAAGGCTTGTATACATTAAGTAAAGCCTGTTGTTTGGTGAGGATTTTATTATTTGCCTTAATCTCTTTGATGATTGCAGTCTCGTGTTTAAGCAGTACCGCATAGCACCAATGCAAAATCCAATAGTGAGATAATTTTAGATCTTTGGATTTTTTACTTTCGACATATTCAAGATTCTCAATTAGCTCAACAACGCTATCCAAATATTCTAGCACAGATTCATCGGTGTCATAGAGTTCGCGAAGCATAGCAATTAATTGATCAGGATGGCGAATACAATCACCCTGACTTTTGAAGCCATGCATAGTCAGCTGAGCAACCAAGCCACCTAGAATGAAAAAATGTTCTTTACTATTTAAACCTGTTTTCTTACAAATGGCATGCTCAAGTGCTTTATCAAGATCTGGATGATGATCCCAACCGACTGGCTGATAGGTAGGAACATTTAAAAATAGGCTACTGGAAACGAAACCGACTTTCCCGAAGTCATGTTTATTTAAACCAACTAGACATGCAAGTAGGTCATAACCTTGCGACACAGTGAGAGGTTTAAAGTCGACAGATTTGTAAGATTGAATTTCTAGATTAAGACGTTCAACAAGCGATTTTATGTGTTTTGCGATTGGCATATCTGTACCTTTATTCGTTGCATTTTTTCTATGAGGCGCACATTTTTTTACCTCACAGTGCAACTTAAAGATCACAGCTATGAGTAAAAATTAGATAGGTATTTCAATTATTTTTTTTGCCATGTGCTAGCAAGGTCAATATCACCACTGATGGCAATTATTCATATATACATAAAGTCAGTCAAGCATTAAATGGGGTATTTAACGTGCATTTTAGTGCTTGGAAAGATAGGCTTTTTTAAATAGAAAGATAAGCTAACTTATTGAATCTTATAATTTCATCAGGAAGGGTTTTCTTCTTTGTACGAATAGTTCCATAAATTAAATTAATATATATTTTTTTACTTTTGCCTTCTTTAGTTAAAGGAACAGTTACCCTAACTTGATGGTGATCGATTGGTCCATCTCTAAAAATCTTGGTCTCGTAACCCCTTTTCTTGAACAATGTACTTACGTATTCGAGAAACTCCGCTGTTGATGGCTTGGGGTGACGTTTCTCATAAAACTTATAGAGTAATACGAAAAGTCCGGTCAGCAATGACGACTTCTGATTAAGTAAATAGGGGCTATCCTCTTGTTTGTATAATTTAGAGACTGTTTGTGTTAGCGTGGTAAGTTGGTTAATCTGCTCTAAAAGATTTGACACTTCTTTTAGCTTTTGAGGATCTTTTAAATTCAGAGTAGCATTTTTAGTCACAGCGTTATTAAGGAATTGAGTGGTTAGTTGTACTGATAGTTGGTGAAATATATCAATTATTGAACTATCCAAATTATACGGAATCGAGAGTTTTATGACGGTATCTAAATTTTCTGTATAAAACGGATCAGAGGTATGAAGCTCAAAATTCGATGCATTCCTTTTTATGCGATTGAATGGTAATAGACGCATTAGAGAATTTATTTGGTGTAGTAAGTCCTCTACATCTGACCAATTAGATTTTATCAGAAGATAAGTTGATATATATAAATCGACAAAGTAGTCTTCAATAGTAAAAAGGGATAATAGTGAGCTAAGATTATATCTAGACCGTAATTCACTAAACTGATCACAATTAATTTGAGTTATTGCATATTTAGCAAGAGGAATAGATCTTAATTGGGAATAGGTTAAGTATTTAGGTCGAGAGGTGGAGCAATAGCTTGAGCTAGTTTCATTTTGTGCTCGCCATACTAAAAATTCTTTCAATTCATGTGTAAATAACTGAAATTTATTCTTATTTAAGAAGGCGTATTCGCTATCATTAGGGTTAATCCCTATATTCTTAGCATGTTCGATAGCATATTTATAAAATTCACTCTCTGTATCTTCTAGATCTAAACTTCTTTTTTGCATAGAAATGAAGGCATCATAAGAAAACAAATTTTTTTCTTCCAAGATTAATTTTTCATATTCATTTAAAAGCAATGTTTGCAATCTTAAAGTAAAACTTGTTTTTAGAACTTCCACAAATTCTTCATGAATTGTATTGAGTTGATGTAACACTATGCCCTTATCCATTAGTTCAAGATCTAAAATAAAAGTGTGAAGCTCTTTTTCTGAAATTACACATATAGGATGAAACAATACTTACATGGTTTTTATAGGAGTAAAGAATCATGCAAGACCTTGGTGTTAAAAATATTCAAATTCTAAAGCTTCCTGACTTGATCAAAATAAGTGGTCTAAGTCGCTCAACTTTATATGAAAAATTAAATGAAAAGTCTAGTCGTTATGACGAGACTTTTCCTAAGCAACTTAAGCTGAGTCGAAATGCTGTGGGATGGTTAGAACATGAGGTTCTAGAATGGTTGGAGAGCAAAGCGAATGAGCGTTTTAACTGATTAACTTTCCATTAAGCCATCTAAGTCTATGACACGATTTTATAGGGTTTACCTATATTGGGTATCAACCAATATTTCGTAGATGCAGAACAATCACAATTTAGGATATATGTTTAATTAATAGTATTAATAAACAATATCTTAGCTATTTAAAAGTACTTGACTAAGTTATACCAGCCAATGCTCTACATGGCATTGGCTAGGGAAGCTCAACTTAAAATTTACATAATAGAGTAATCTATGAACACAGAATTCAAACAGATCAATCGTAAGTATTTTGATGTCCCAAGACCTGTCATTATGAATTATGACGAATTGGTGATGCGTCAGACTGAAGACGGATCTTTAGAAGTTCATGCTGATGTGCCAGTACATGATGCAATTAACGGTATAAATATTGTTCAATTTATTGATCAAAATAATATTGATATGTTGTATGAGATGGATCGCAAAGGTCAGTATAGACCTTTAAATACAGCACTACATAAGTTGTTTAACTCGTTTGAAAGACCAAGTATTTTGAATGAACGATTTGATGTACCTGAATTAGAAGTTTTAGATGAGGCGATCAAGAAACATATTCCAGCGCATATGCTGACCAATACAGAAGAGCCTATATTTTGGAAAATGAGTCAATCCACTCCAATCTCTTCACTGCGTGTTGGTATGGTTAAAGCAGATTTCATGAATAACCTGGTATATGAAGTATGGGGGCTAACCCAAACACCCGAATACAAGCAAGCAGTACAAAATAGATTGGAACGTAGCAATAACCAATTTCAAAAAGGGATGAAGCTGATTAACGACTTGTTTCAAGTGAAATGCAAGTTGCTCATTATGAGAGTGGACTTTGCATTGAAAGCGGAGACCAATTTATTGCTAACTGATTTGAAGACATTGATGTCCAAATTCTTGAAGAAAATTTTAGTGAGTAAGGGGGAACTTGAAGGTATTGAAGGTTATATATGGAAGCTAGAGTACGGAGTAAAAAAGGGTTATCACTATCACTGCATTTTCTTTATGGATGGCAGTAAGCATAGTAAAGATTCTTACTATGCTCAAAAGCTAGGTGAGCTATGGAAACAGGTTACAGATGATCAGGGTATCTTCCACAACTGCAATGCGAGTAAGTTTAAATATCGCAATCTTGCAATTGGTTGCATTTCTCACGATGACGAAGAGGCAAGAAAAAACTTAGAGATTGTCATGTCTTATTTATCTAAAACGGATCAGTTTTTGATGGAAAAGACACTCAAGAAATATCGGGTATTTGGTACGAGTACTAGAAAGATTGAAAAGTCTCAATCAGGTCGACCTCGGGACAACCTTAAAAATTAGCCTAAGCAATTTTCGATATTGAACTCTATTTTTTGGAATTAACACATGAAACTATCATTCGCTCAACCAGCATATATGTACTCAAATACAGACCTATCCATTGAATCACCATATGCGTTTATTGCAAGTGAGGGAGTCGTCCAGCATTGTTCACAACAGTTCTCAGTAATCACACAGAAAAGCTTTAAACTGTTTAAGCTAAAGAAATCATATGCAGGAGCCCAAATCATTGTACCTGTATCAGAAAAGACATTGGATTACATGAATATGATTAACATGTATATCCCAATAGGTGCATATGCGCTTAATAATCAAAATTATAAATTCGCAGAGCATATTCGTCAGATGAATGAGGTGCTTGAGCCAGCAATTCAGCTATTGCCGACTCGAATCAATACTTGTCAATTATCGGATCAGAACTATATCGGCTGTATTGCACCAATCTTAGAAAATATTTTGAATGCATTCAAACGATTCTCTACTAGCACATTGCATATGAAAGATATGGCTGGGCGTAAGCTGTGGATGAGTGATCAACTCAAGAGTGTTATGGCTTTGTTTAGAAAAGTGTATAACAAGGAGCAAAGAGCAAATTTAGTGGTGGTTACAGTCAATCATTTGACATTGAACATTGCACATTTAACTCAAGATGAGATTGAAAGGAAAATTTCGATTCAAGCACAGCAAGTCGTTTGTGAATTGTTGCATGAAAATGAACAAGGTGTTTTTCATTTGTTTCACAGGACATACCGTGATCTTTCTGGCGCATATTACACACAGATTTTTGTGATTACAGATCGGAATTTAATTTTTACTACAAACTCAATACTGTTAGATCCGAATCAGAGTGCAGGGTTTAATTCAGCAATAGAACACTCTACGTATATGTTTAAGGTGAACGCAGATCCACTTGATATACATGGCTTAGATGGTTTTGATCAAGAATGTGTCAAGCAGTCATTTCAACAGTTCTTATCGAGTCATCTATATCTCTACTATCAGTCGAAAGATATCTCACCTGACATAATCATCGTGAAGTAAAAATAAGAAGGAGGCAAAAGCCTCCTTTTTCATGCTTTTACTATTTATATAGCACCTAGCTTATGGCAAAGTAACCGCATTCTAAAATAATGATTTTGGTTGATTTTCAACATGACCCAAGTACAGCTTCAAGAACTGCAAAAACGTTTATGGAACATCGCAAATGACCTGCGTGGGAAGATGGGGGCAGATGAATTCCGTGACTATATTTTAGGGTTAATCTTCTATAAATACTTGTCTGAAAAAGTGTTAAACAGTGCCAATCAAGAGCTAAAAGACGAAGGTTTACAGTTTACTGATTTAGATGTCGAGAATGCAGAGCATCAAGAGTATTTAGAAGTACTTAAGCAAGAAAGCCTTGAGAACATGGGTTTCTTCTTAGAGCCAGCACAACTGTTCCATAGCCTTGCTGAGCGTGCACAAAATAACGAATTTATTTTAGATGAACTGATTCAAACGCTAAAAGCGATTGAACAAAGTACCCTTGATGCTGAGTCATCTGAAGACTTTGCCCATTTGTTTGAGGAC
The DNA here is from genome assembly GCF_013417925.1 of Acinetobacter sp. YH12218. Taxonomy (NCBI): domain Bacteria; kingdom Pseudomonadati; phylum Pseudomonadota; class Gammaproteobacteria; order Moraxellales; family Moraxellaceae; genus Acinetobacter; species Acinetobacter sp. YH12218. The sequence continues at coordinate 25,974 of NZ_VPDB01000008.1, read as the reverse complement.
ATGGATCTTACTTCGACCAAGTTAGGCAACAATGCTACAGATCGTAATGAGCTGATCTCTAAGGTTTTAATACATTTAGATGCGATTGATTTTGATATTTCAAATACTGAAGCAGATGTGCTGGGTGATGCATATGAGTACTTGATTGGTGAATTTGCTTCAGGTGCAGGCAAAAAAGCAGGTGAATTCTATACACCTCAAACGGTTTCCACCTTGCTAGCACGTATTGTGACGCTTGGCAAAGATCGTTTGCGTAGCGTGTATGACCCGACTTGTGGTTCAGGTTCTTTGTTGCTTCGTGTAAAGCGTGAAGTCGGAAACAATGTCGATGCGATTTACGGTCAGGAAATGAACCGTACCACATACAACTTGGCGCGAATGAACATGATTCTGCATGATGTGCATTTTTCTAAGTTCGACATTAAGCAGGAAGACACTTTAAAGAAACCACAGCACATCGACATGAAGTTTGATGCGATTGTGGCAAACCCTCCGTTTTCTGCAAAATGGTCTGCTGACCCTTTATTCTTGAGCGATGAGCGTTTTAAGTCTTTTGGTAAGCTCGCACCAAGTTCTAAAGCAGATATGGCATTTGTACAGCACATGCTCTATCACCTAGATGATGAAGGCACGCTTGCGATTGTGTTACCTCATGGGGTGTTATTCCGGGGTTCAAGTGAAGGGCATATTCGTCAGCACCTCATTGAAAAGATGAATGTGGTGGATGCGATTATTGGTTTACCTGCCAATATTTTCTATGGCACAACCATCCCAACTTGTGTGTTGGTGCTGAAGAAGAACCGTGAGCATAAAGATAATATTTTGTTTATTGATGCGAGCAATGAGTTTGAGAAACAGAAGAATCAAAACAAATTATTGCCTGAACATTTAGACAATATCATTGGGGCGTATGAAAACCGTCAGGATATTGAAAAATATGCCAAAGTTGTGTCTTTAAAAGAAGTCAAAGACAACGATTACAACCTGAATATTCCTCGCTATGTGGATACCTTTGAAGCCGAAGCTGAGATTGATTTAGATGCCATTGCCAAACAGCTTCAAGCCTTAGAAATGAAAAGTCAAAAAACTGATGCAGTAATTGCAGAGTTTTGCAAAGAGTTAGGCATTGATTCACCGTTTGCGGAGGTGAAGTAATGGAAACGCCTAAGTTACGGTTTAAAGAGTTTGATGGGGACTGGGATACATCAAAAATAGATAAAATTGCTTCAGTTACTTCAGGTGGGACACCAAGTAGAGCCAATCCTGAATATTGGAATGGCGATATTCCTTGGGTAACAACTAGTTTAGTTGATTTTAATGTGATTCATTCAGCAGAAGAATTTATTACTAAAGAAGGTGTAAATAACTCATCAGCTAAATTGTTTCCTAAAGATACTATTTTGATGGCTATGTATGGACAGGGGATTACTCGTGGAAAGGTTGCTATTTTAGGTATCGAAGCAACCACAAACCAAGCTTGCTGTGCCATTAAATTAAAAGATGGTTATGATACACAATTTATTTTTCAGAACTTAATGAATCGTTATGATGAAATACGTGATTTGAGTAATGATGGTGGTCAAAAAAATCTAAGTGCTGGAATTATTAAAGATATTGAAATAAGTATTCCATCCAAAGGAGAACAAACCAAAATCGCTTCTTTTTTATCGGCAGTCGATGAAAAGATTACTCAACTCACTCAAAAGCATGAGCTACTGAGTCAATATAAACAAGGCATGATGCAAAAGCTGTTTAATCAGAGTATTCGTTTTAAAGCAGATGATGGAAGTGAGTTTGGTGAGTGGGAGGAAACAGAATTAGGAAAGCATTGTCAGATTAAGACGGGAAAACTTGATGCTAATGCAATGAAAGCTGATGGTAAATATCGTTTTTATACTTGTGCAAAAGAATTTTATTTTATAGACGAATATGCTTTTGATACTGAAGCATTATTGATCTCTGGTAATGGTGCGAATGTTGGTTACATTCATTATTATAAAGGTAAGTTTAATGCGTATCAAAGAACATATGTTCTGGATCAGTGGAAGCAAAAGATTAATTATATACAGTACTTTTTAGAACAGTTTTTAAAAGAGCGTATATATGGTGAGAAAAAGGAAGGGAACACTCCATATATCGTGCTATCGACTTTGAGTGAGATGCCATTATTGCTTCCATGTATTGCTGAACAAACCAAAATTGCTAATTTCTTATCAGCTATTGACCAAAAAATTGAAGGCGTAGCACAGCAAATTGAACACGCCAAACAGTGGAAAAAAGGCTTGTTACAGCAAATGTTTGTATAAAATAAAAGCAGTATTGAGCAATCTCAATACTGCTTTTTTATTGAGATTTCATCATGAACAACATAAAACAAAAAACTGAAACATTAAGTCATAACTTGCAAGAATGGCTCAAAAAACACTTTGGCAATAAAGATATTGCACAGTATAAAAATCTAGCTTTAAGTCTTATTTTCTATAAGTTTTTATCAGATCAATTTGAGCAGTTTGCAAATGAAAATTTAGACGGAGAGATTACTTACAGTGCCTTAGATGACCATCAGCATGCAGACCTGATGATTGCTCTCCGAGAAGAAGGACAAGACTCTTTAGGGTATTTTATTGCACCCATACACTTGATTGGTTCATTTGCTCAGGATTATAGCAATAATAATGAATACTACTTTTTAGAAGAGTTTGATAAAGCAATTCTCCATTTTCAACAAAACCTAACAGATCAGTCGAAAGAAGTCTTTGATGGGTTGTTAGCTGACATTGATACCACAAGTTCATTACTCGGTAGTTCAGCTAAAGTCAAAAATCAGACATTAGGTTCAATGCTGTTAGATTTGAATGCAATCAATCTCTACTCTAAAGATGAACCTAAAATTTTAGGGGGAGCTTTCTTTAGTTTAATTGAATTTATGGCAATGAGGTTGGGTAAGAAAAAAGGAGATTTCTATACGCCAGCTCATGTGTCAGCTTTGATGGCAAGTATTATTCGGACTGAAAAAAGCCGAGTTCGTACACTTTACGACCCCACATTTGGCTCTGGCTCATTACTGATTAAGACTGACCAAATGCTAGAATTTGTCGATCAAATCTACGGGCAAGACCTGATAGATGGTAATTTAAAAACAGCGCGTATGAACTTTCTAATCAATGGATATCATTATTCAAAATTGAAACTAGAAAGTGACGATACTCTAGAAAAGCCCAAATATACTGAATTAAAATTTGATGTGATCGTCTGTAATCCAAAATTTTCCCAAACTTGGAACAATAATAATGCCAAAAAGAGTGATCCACGATTTGCAAGCTATAGTAAGCTAGCACCAAAGACAAAAGCAGACTTTGCGTTTATACAACATATTGTGTATTCACTTGAGGATGATGGAATAGCAGTTGTACTCATTCCTCATGGTGTCCTATTTAGAGGGGATTCAGAGGGCGTGATCCGTAAATATTTGATTGAACGTCTAAATTGTATTGATGCAGTGATTGGGTTGGCGAAAGATCTTTCACCTGTCATTGATACAGAAGTTGCTATGTTGGTATTAAAGAAGAACAGAAAGCCAGAAGATAAAGTATTGTTTATTAATGCCAAAGAATTTTGTGTAAAGCAAAAGGCTTTTAATATTATATCACCACAGCAAATTGCTGAAATTACACAAATATATAGTACCAAAAAAGTAATACCCCAAATATCCGCTTATGTGGAACGGACAAAAATTGTTGAGCATAGCTATAACCTGAATATCCCACGCTACATTGATTTATTCGAACCTGAGCCTGAAATTGATATTGACGATGTGGCTCTAAAATTGGAAAAAATAGATGAAAATTTAGAAGAGATTGATTTGGATATAAGAAAATTTTGTGACGAGTTGGGTGTTCGTTATCCGTTTAAAATTTGATTGTTAAATAGAAAGAAAGGGGGAGAATAAATGAATGTTGAACTAGATTGGCATGAGCCTATAGGATTGGGAAGTTCAAGTACATTGAAAGAGAATGTAAAGAACTTTGACTTATCATTACTTCCTGAAATTTCAGGCGTATATATTTTTTATAGAGAATATGGGGGCTATCAAGAAGCACTTTACGTTGGAAAGTCTGAGAATATTCGCACACGTATGAAGGCTCACTTTAACAGTATTAAGTTGATTGATGGACTTGTTGAAACACCTAAAGGTCAAAAAAAGCTTATATTTGCGGAAGTGAAAACGCGTTCGGATTTGGCGAAAGCTTTAGCCCAAGCAGAAAAAGGATTGATTAATCAGTTAGATGATGAAAAACATCCTTTACTTAATCGTAAATTAATGAAAGATCAGTATGACTTTATTATTTCCAAAGGGAATGGTTTAAATATTATTGATGAAGAAATAGCTGTATTTTCAAACAAGGCTTAACTTATTTATCATTGCATGACCATCGTCATGCAGTGATATTTTTATCTTACTTTTTTAGATGTAACCAGCCAGGGTGAATCACAACATCCTTAATATCGCTGCTATGGATTGAACGATAATTAGATTGTAGACCTTCATCCATTGGAATATGGAAGCGAGCAAAAGCACCTTGATTAATCACATAGTCAAACATTTCATGTTCATCTAATTCCAATACTCTTTTTGTTGGATCTTTATGAGTAAGGGAATTATGTGAACTTTCACGTCCTACACGAAAACTAATTTGTCTTGTTTTTCTATTTTTTTGTTGATATGGAAATAACTTTTCTCCTGACTCTGTCAGTAAATAAAAAGAATCACTATATATTTCATTAAAAATAGCCATAAACCTTCCGTTGTATATGAAATGCACTTAATAAGTGCTATTTTAACATTTTAAAATGATTTAAATCATTGTTTTATAAATATCGAATAAGAGACTGAAGAGTGAGTACACAAGCAGAACTTGAGCTAGAAAATAACTTCATTCAACAACTTGAAGGACTAGGCTATCAAAGGGTGTATCTACGCACCGAAAAGGCATTGCTTGATAACTTAAAACTACAAATTCAAAAACTTAATCAACTCTCAAATCCATTTTCAGAACAAGAATGGAAACAGGTTTGGCATTACCTTACTAAAGAAAATACCGTATTTAGAAAGGCACAGTTATTACGTGATCGTTTTCCATTAAAATTTGATGATGGCACAGTCAAACATTTGTATTTTCTTGGTGAAAATGCATTAGACAATACTTTTCAAGTTTCTAATCAAATCGTATCTGACCATTCTACTTTGAATGGTAAGACCAGTCGTTTTGATGTGACTTTATTGGTGAATGGCTTTCCTCTGATACAAGTGGAACTAAAACGACGTGGCGTAGAAATTCAGCAAGCCTTTAAGCAAACGATTGAATACGCAAAAACAGCTTATAAAGCAGGTGATGGCTTATTTGGTTATATCCAGTTCTTTGTAATCAGCAACGGCGTGAACTGTTTGTATTATGCCAATGGTACAAAGAGTATTGAGTTCGCTTTCCCTTGGGCAGATGAAAACAATAAAAACATTAATGACCTTACAGAATTTACGAATGCATTTTTAAATCCTGCACATGCCTTCAAGATGCTGTCTCAGTACATTGTCTTGCATCACTCAGATGAATTTTTGATGATTCTGCGCCCATACCAAATCTATGCGATTGAGCGTATGGTTCAGCATGTACAGACCTCAAAGGAAAATGCCTATATCTGGCATACAACGGGTTCAGGTAAAACATTAACTTCGTTTAAGGCAAGTCAATTGCTAATCAAAAATCCTGAAATTCGTCGTGTCATTTTTGTGGTTGACCGTAAGGATCTAGACGAACAAACCTATACAGAATTCAATGCCTATCGAGAAGGCTCTGTAGACAGCACCAACAACACAGCGAATCTGATCCAACAGTTACGCTCTTTAGATAATCGTCTTGTTCTCACCACCATCCAAAAGCTGAATAATGCGATCACTAAAGATCGACACCAAAAAGAGATGGCGGATCTACAAGATGAAAAAGTCATTTTTATCTTTGATGAATGTCACCGTAGCCAATTTGGTGAAACCCATCAGAACATTAAACGCTTCTTTAAAAATGCACAGATGTTTGGTTTTACAGGCACACCGATCTTTTCCACCAACAGCCTAAAGAAATCGGGTGAGACCTTTACCACGGAGTATCTATTCCCTGTAAGACTGCATGAATACCTGATTGTAGATGCCATCACAGACAAAAACGTATTGCCATTCCAAATTGATTATTGGGGTAAATACAGCAATACAGATGCAAGTGAGCCAAATGAGCAAGTTGAAGCTATTGATACCAAAGAGCTTTACGACCATCCAGAACGCTTGGAAAAAATTGTTCGTCATATCTTAAGCATCCATGATAAGAAGACTAAGAACCGAGAGTTCTGTGCCATGTTCTGTGTCAGTTCAGTCGAGAACTTGATTCAGTATTATGAGCTATTTGAAAAAGTGCAGGCAGAAATGGCGGAAGAGGCAAAACGTAATGGAAGCTATTTTCAGCCTATCTCCGTAAGAACGATATTTTCTTACGCGACAGAAGAGCAAGATCAGCAAGCAAGTATAGAAGAAACAGAAGCAGGTATGATTGCTGAAGAGCCTGTAGATGCACCAAACAGTGTAGACGAGTCACGTAAAGCCAAATTGGATCGTTATATTGCACAGTACAATGCAACCTATGGTTCAAGCTACAACACGACAGAAAGTTTCTATGAGTATTATCAGAACCTTGGCAAGCGAGTGAAGTTCTATAACATCAAGTATGAAAAAGATGAGCAGATTGACTTACTGCTTGTGGTGAATATGTTCCTGACAGGGTTTGATTCAAAACCACTCAATACCATCTATGTCGATAAAAACTTAAAATATCATGGTTTGATTCAGGCATTCTCACGTACCAACCGTGTATACAAGCCATCTAAGCCATTCGGTAACGTGGTGTGTTATCGCAATTTAAAACAAGCGACAGATAAAGCACTGGCATTATTCTCAAATAAAAATACCGTTGATGTTGTCACTGTACCTGAAATGAATGTTTTCTTAGGACAGTACGAAACAGCAGTAGCGCAGTTAAAAACCTTGACGCCAAACTGTCAGAATGTAGATGACTTAAAGCTTGAAGTTGAACAATTAAAATTCGTGGAGACGTTTAGAGAAGTCTTGCGCCTCAGTAACTTACTCAATATGTTTACCGAGTTCGACAAAAATAAGGCGCCAATCAGTCCGCAAGATTTGGAAGACTATAAAGGGAAATATAAAGACCTCTATAACCGCATCAAACAGCCATCTGATGGCAAGGAAAAAGTCTCTGTCTTAGATGATATCGACTTCCAGCTTGAATTGGTGCATAACGACCGTGTGAATCAAGATTACATCATGGCACTGCTTGGACTGATTGCAGGGGCATCAACTCAGGCGCAGAAAGATCAACGTAGAAAAGAGTTGATGGATATGTTGAGCAATGATGCCAAGATGTATAACAAAAAAGACCTGATCGAAAAATTCATCAATGAGCAATTGCCAAAGATGATCACAGGTCAAACAGTGAAGCAGGCATTTTCAGCATTTTGGGATGCAGAGCGAGCTCAAGCCTATGAGGGTTTCTGCCGTGATGAGCAATTGAAAAAGCCTGAGTTTGATAAAGTGGCAGATAACTTTAATTTTACCGAGCGTCTTCCATTGCCTCACGAAATTAAAGAACTCCCGATTCAAAAACCGCCGTTGCTTAAGCGTAATCGTTATTTCGCAGAGTTACATGCCAAGACTTCAGAATTGTTAAGCCGATATAGTTTGAAATTGTAATGGGTACTAAAAAACGAGTGACATTGTTACAGGGTGATATCACGACTTACCCTGTGGACGCAATTGTGAATTCTGCAAATAAGTCATTGTTAGGTGGTGGTGGTCTAGATTATATCATCCATAAAAAAGCAGGCTTGCAAATGAAGCAAGCCTGTATAGAGCTGAATAAGCTCAAGGGTGGATGTCCTACAGGGCAGGCAGAAGTCACCATCGCAGGCGATTTGCCAGCGCAATACCTTATCCATGCCGTTGGACCAAGATGGTTGGATGGTAAGCATAATGAAGCAGAATTGCTATGTAGTGCATACTCAAATGCCTTGATCAAAGCGAATGAAGTACGTGCTAAAAAAGTTTCATTCCCTTCCATCTCTACAGGTGTTTATGCTTTTCCAAAGCAATTGGCAGGAGAAATAGCGATAGGTACAGTATTATCTACCTTGCCAGATTATTCATGGATAGATGAAGTGGTTTTTGTCATCAAGGATGCTGAAAATTATCAGATTTATCAGACTATCTTGAGCAATCTACATGATGAAAATTTAGAAATTAAGATTGAAAAAATATGACCACCGCAACACTCACTCCGAGAGTGATCTCGTTAAAAGAACTGTACAAACAGCATTTAAGTATTCCTGATTATCAACGTCCTTATAAGTGGACAGAGAAGCATGTCAGAACACTGTTTGATGACCTAGATTATTTTGTTGCAGGAATTACAACAAAGAACCGTGATGATGATCGTTACAAGTATCGTCTAGGGACAATTGTTCTGCATAAGGAATCTGATGAAGCAAAAAAAAATATTGTAGATGGTCAGCAACGTACACTCACTTTTTATTTAATTTGGCATGCTTTGCAGGCGAGAAAGGCTCAACTTAACAAGTTGGGGTTGCCTGAGTTCAGTTTAGGGATTCCTGCTTGTCGCATCACCCAAGAAAACTTACGTCGAAATTACGAAGTTGTTGAAAAGCTGATTGATAAGCCTCGCTCAAAGCCCTTAGATGAATATTTTAATATTCTGCTGAGTAAATGTGAGTTCGTGGTTGTTGAACTCAGCAAACTTTCTGAAGCATTCCAGTTCTTTGATTCACAGAACTCCAGAGGATTAGATCTTCATCCACATGATTTGTTGAAGGCATACCACCTGAGAGAATTTGATCCATCAGAATCTGAGTTGAAAACCAAAGCCGTTCAGCAATGGGAGCAGAGGGATGAAAAGGAAGTTCATCGAATATTTTCTCATTTCCTCTATCCCATCAGACAATGGACGAAAGGGGAAAAGGCATTCCACTTTGGTAAAGAGCAGGTGGAGGGCTTTAAAGGTTTGTCACTGTATCAGGAAGATCAGTTTCCACTGAGCCAGTCATATCGTATCTTGCACAGTATGGTTGATGAGTACAACAATGATCGCTTCCGCAAGGTAGATAACATACATTTGGCTTATCCATTTCAAATCACTCAAACCATGATCAATGGACGACGTTTTTTTGAGTGGTTTAGCCATTATGAAAGTAAAGCTTTGGCATTGCTTAATTCTAATTCACGAGATCATGATGATTGGGTCGAGCCATTATTAACAACAACAATGTCGCAAAAAATTTGGCAAGTCATTAATGGTACCTTGACTGAAAATCCTAAAGATTATGATTATTCTGGCAGAACAAGGACAGGTGATGGCTATGTACGAAAAGTGCTCAATGCTTTTTTGTTGGCTTACTATGATCGCTTTGGTGAAGCGGAGTTTTCGAGTGCTTTGGAGATAGGATTTATTTGGGCATACAGCTTACGCCTTAAGCAATCCAGTATTTATGAGTCTAGTATTGAGAACCATGTGATAGGTCAGAATCTCTTTAAGCGTTTGGGCGAATCACTAAGACCCAAAGAATTCTTTAATTTTTCCTTGAATATCTATATCAAAGCTAGCCAAACAAGCAAAGCCAAAGGTATTGAAAAATTGTTCAAAGAAATGAAATACATGGCGGAGCAAGCATAATGTCTATAGCGCAATCAAAGCCATATACTATCTTGGAATTATTAACTGAGAAGGAAGTAAATTATCAAATTCCTGTATATCAAAGAAATTATGCTTGGGGAAGACCACAGATTCGAGCATTGATACAGGATGTTTATGACTATTATTTAAAGTCACAGACCACTCGTGAAAACTATTATATCGGTAGTTTGGTGGTCGCAAAGAAAGAGCACTACTTTGAAGTGTTAGATGGACAACAACGCTTTACAACCTTAAATCTTATGGCTTTATTTTTAAAGTCTAAACTTAAAAATCCAAAATTAGATCAATTCAATACCATACGCTTAAAATTTGAAAGCCGTGAAAAGTCAGAAATTCTTCTAAATGCATTATGGAAGTTTGTGAGTAATCAATCTCAATCTATCGAACAAGAAATAGATCGATTAAACGCACAACATGGGGATCACGCTATTCTCAGAGGTTATCGCATTATTCAGGAAGAATGCCTCAAGATTGTCCAAGAAGATAAGCTTGCAGAGTTTGCAGGCTATCTATTGGATCAGGTTGTAATTTTACGCACGATCATTCCAGAGCTTGCTGATGTGACACATTATTTTGATGCACTGAATAACCGTGGGGAGCAGTTAGAAGCGCATGAAGTGATTAAGGCACATTTTCTAAGTTTATTAAGTACGAATGAAGATGATCGTCATGTGGTTCATCAAGTCTGGTCAGCATGTCAGGATATGTACAAATATGTTGCCTATGGTTTTAACCCAACTGATAGAAAGCAAATATTTGGTGATTCATATCATGAATGGTGTGTCAAAGACTATGAATACCTTAAGTCATGCCTATCTCTCGAAACGCAATCGAAAGATGTAAGTACAGAAGGTAATAGCTCTTATGGGGATGAGCTGACTTTAGAAGGAATTCTAAAGCTTAATCCTGTTCCTATGAGTCAGAATCCCAATGAAGAATCGAGTGAGCGTTTTGCAAGCATCATTGATTATCCAAACTTCCTGATGCAAGTTTTGAAAATTTATGTCAAAACGCAGTTGAAAGATGGCGATGCTAGCAAGATTGCACTCGATGATAAGACTTTATTAGAAAGCTTTAAACACACAATTGTAGATGCAAGTCATGCCAAAGCCTTTATTTACCTCCTTTTAAAAACACGATATTTATTCGATCTGTATGTCATCAAACGTGAGAATAGTCCTCAGCACAAAGGTTGGTCACTCAAGAAACCTAAATACTATAGTTCTGGTAATGTGAGCTATGTGAATACCTTTTCACAATCTGAAACGGAGGGCGAAAGTGAATTCGCATTAGAAGGTGGTCAAAGAAACCTCGTGATGCTTCTATCTGCATTTCATGTTTCCTACCCGACACATGCACGTAAGAACTGGTTGTTGAGCGTTTTATATTGGCTCATAAATCATAGTGACAAAAGTATTGATTTCGATGCTTATTTTACATTTGTGGAAAATTTTGCACGTACTTTGATCACAAATCGGTACTTAAGTACAAAGCAAGACTATGAAAGTTTTATGTATGGCGACGAAGCTGATCGTAACAATGTGGTCACTGCAGAAGATATAGAAACGCATTTTACTTATGGAAAGCTTCCTTACTTCTGTTTTAACTATTTAGATTACCTTTTGTTAAAGAAGGAAAAAGGGAGTCATACTAAGTTTTACTTTAGTTATAAGGACTCAATTGAGCATTTTTATCCGCAGGATCCTAAGGTAGGCGATGCATTTACTGATAAATCGGTGTTACATAGTTTTGGTAATTTAGGCTTAGTGAATCAAAGTGAAAACTCTTCACTTACTAATGATATGCCGATTCAAAAAGCGAATTGGCTAAGGAAGCATACGAAAGTACCAATCAGTTTGAAGTTAGAGTTGATGATGCAGATTGTTGAGAAGAACGAATCTGAGTGGAATGAAGCGAGTATAGAAAAACATCAGCATGATATGATAGAGTTACTGATAGAAGATTTAAACGGAAAAGCATGCTCTTAGAGGCATGCTTTTTTATTATGTATACCTTTTAGTGTACTAAATCTCAAGTGGTTATAAAAAATATAATAAAATCAATAATAAGATACTAATGCATCATCGGGGTCAGGGTTGAAAGGTCAACTTTGGAATTATCAGCTTGCATGAAACGAAATACCTTAAAATAAAAATTTGTGCGCTGCTAAACGAAAAACACTGTTTTGATGAAAATTGGATTTAGAAAAAGTCCTTATATTTATATTGTCTCTTCATTCAAAACCACAGGTGTACGTTAACAAATCGTGTTGCTGATTCTAGCAAAAAAAGTGACAGGAAAATGCCAGAAAAGGTTTGTCTGCATGTAAAAAAAGCAGTCAAAATATTATTTATAAACGCTAAAAAGTCTGTGTGTAAATTCAACAATGGATAAATTCACAAAGCGATAGACTGACTCAAACATCTAGCTGCGCTTCACCCTCAGCTAATCGATATTGGTTGCGACCGCTGCCTTTTGCAAGGTAAAGCGCTTGATCGGCAGCCAATATAAATTTTTGAATTTTATCAGGTTTAGATGGAATGATCGTTTCCGTACCGATGCTAATCTTCACAAATTTAGACATATGGCTGGCTGGATGTGGAAGTTCGAGTGATTAAATTCTGCGTAATAAATCGGCTGCCAAAGGTTCAATTTTCAGCTTCAGTTAACACCCTAAAGAAGAGTAAAAAACCTTCGCTGCCATAGTGTGCAGCTAACTCACCATTTCGATTGGTGATTTGAGACAAAACCTCAGTAATTTGTGTGAGGCAGATGTCACCCGCCTGATGACCTAAATGATCATTTTAATTTTAAAAAAATCGATATCGATCACCATGATGCTTAAAGGCTGTTGATGGCGTAGGGCATAATGCCATAGCTGTTCTAAAGCTCCTTATAACGGACGACGGTTTGCTAGCCCAGTCAGTGGGTCATGTTCTACCAACCCGCAACCATGGCAATATAAAAACGCATACCAACAAAGGCATAGATGATGACCACGGTATACATCATGGCAGCATGTAATAGCGCATCATTGTGATAATTACCAATCATGGTAATGATGATAAATGTGATCGCAACAGCGCACATCGAGCCTAAACAAGTATAAGCATCAAAATAACGGTTCAAACGCGGAACAAAAGATAAAACCCATGCACTCAGAATGATAATCCCCACCCAAATGTACAGAGAAATCCATAAAACTGCGTCATGACCCGCAGGAATCACTTGATAAATCCCCGAACATAACAGGGCATACAGGAAAAAAATAATGATCCCGCGAAAACGAAATTCTTTCGCCGCTTCATCACGGTAGAGCGGCTGATAAATGGATTCTAAATTTGGCGTAAAATAAACTTTATTTAATCGAGTTTTGATTAAACCCTCAATTTCATCCCGATGAAGTAACTTTGAGCCTTTTAATTTCATAATTCGATATGCTCATAAAAAATTTAGGATATGTGCACAACTTTTTTGTCTATATTTAACCCGTATTTATCTCTAATATAAGATTTGTATAAAATTTAACAAGTGATTTTGAGTTTTAAAATGATTAAAAAATAAAGGCTTATATAATAATTATGTGAATATTGGCATATTCAAGTAAATGCAGAAATGAAAAAAACCGATCCTGAGATCGGTTTTAAAATATGTAGATCAAATTAAATGCTGTATTGGATTATGGTTTATAGAGGCCAAGTTCAATCAAATGCAAACGTAATATACGGCGTAGTTCGAGTACAGCTTCTGGGGTTTCTTGAATTGAATGACCACCTTTAATGATCTTTTCTGAAACAGCACCCTCTAAATGCGCACTGGTGTATGGCACGACATCATCTGAGATTACATTTTTATCTTGGCTGTTGGTGTTATTTCCCATAATTGAGTGAAACTTCAAACCTATACGTGGCTGAATATCTTCAGTGAGCGCAATAAATTTGGATTGGTGGCTTAAGTCACTTGGTCCATTTTGGATTAAGCCGTGGTCGATTTCACGGAATAAATCTTTCAGGTCTTCTTCCTGAGTTAACACATCACCCATGGCTGATAAGAAAGCGCCCGGAAGTTTAATGATTTTTCGAGCAGCTTTGGTAAACCAACGATCTGCGTATTCAGTACCACGATGCGGTGCAGCCAAGAAAATCGCACGGCTGAAATTTGGAATATCGTCAATTACCATACGCTGCTTCACGACTGGAATATTGCGGTACTGATTTAATTGACGTGAGTTCATCATTTTCAAAGCAGATTGTGTGGTATCGGCTTGGCTAACCAGTAGTCGTGCAATAATTCCGCCCATACTATGACCAACTAAAACCGCATCTTTTTTAGCTGCAGCATTGGCGTCGACTTTATTAAAAGTTTGAGTCAATATGGAATAAATTTGGAAGCGGCTTTCAATAATCGGCATGTTGGTTGAATAGAACACTTGCCACACTTGATAATGCTCACGTAGCACAGAATCGCCCATAATATCGTTAGTCAGACGAATCCATGCTTCAGGGCTACTAGCAAGACCATGTACCAAAACGATGACTTTTTTGTCAGGATTATATGGTTCAAGCATGTATAAATGTGGCATCGTGAGTTTTTCATCACGGTCAATCAGGGATAAATATGCTGCCTTGCCCAAGTTGTTTTGTGCTAACCAAAGACCATAAGGTGCAGAAAAATTGGCTGCAAGGGCATAGTTTTTATTGGCAATATTGACCTGTTCATATTTGTACGGGTCGTAAGCCTTAATTTGAAACTCATGCTGATTTAAAATTTGATCAACTGAAGTTGTGGTGCTTACAGGTTCCGCTGTTAAGGTTGCAGCTAAATAGCGCGCTTGATGGATATTAGGGTTTGAACCAGACGGATATTTAAAATCTATTGGGTTGATAATGTATTTGGCTTTGCCTGTTTCAACTGTATGTTCTTCGGGTAAAACCACAAGGAATTCGGAACCAAAACCATCTCGGCGGGTAATTGAACGTAAACCTGAGAAGTTGAGGTTATAGGTTGACATCAATTGTTCAATTTTACGATTTTTGAGTTCTGGGTAATGGCTGAAGTCAATATGATAGGTGGTTTGTCCGACTTTGATCTGTTGGGTGACTTCTTGCTGTTTATAACGTAGTGCATAGCTGCTAACCAGTTTAGCAATCCCTTGATTATAGAAATCTCGGATTTGAACTTGGCGGTTATCAAAAATACGGTCAGCAGGCGCACGTTTGGTTTTAAACATATAGGCGTAGCTATAGCGAATACTTTTATCCAGTAGCGTCAGCTGTTGATCTAAACATTTGTTATAAGTGTCTTGTTCAATTTTTTGTTTTTCTTCTGATTTGTGGCTACTGAGAAGACCTAATTTACAGGCAGAAGAAGACTCATATTCAATGGCTTTTGCTAAATATAATTCACTTGCCGTAGACAGTAACTGTTCGTCTTGAATTTGTGGGATTTGTTGTAGTTCATCAACACAGGCTTTCGGGTCTTCTATACACGCTTTGGCTTCACGACCTGTCATCGACAAGACATTTAAACTGGCTTCGCTGAGTTTGTTTCGAGAAATAATACTTTCACGTTCATTGGCAATAGAAACGTTGAGTTTTTGGTTTTTGACACTGACGACCTGACATCCACTCAGTACGCTGGTACTCATGATTCCAAGGAGCAGTATTGTTTTAGTATTTAGCTGCATAAAGGGGTCGCACATTGGGTTGAATATTTTCAAATCATACGATAATTGTCAGGATTTTCAATTCGCCTTAAATGAAAAAAGACCGTTAAAACGGTCTTTTTTCAAAAGAATTTTCTAAATCGTTACAATTAAGATGTAGCTTTAGGTGGATTTAGAACTTGCCAAACATTCCAACGGCCTTGCTTTTCAATTTCTTGAATTAAACGATCAGCAACTTCTGCTTCTTGTGGATATTTAACTTTATAGTTCTTTAAAACCTGAATGGCGTTCTTTTTTTGTTCCATTGCAATGTAGTTATTTGCTGCAGAAAGATACGCTTCTTGAACACCGGCTTTCATTGCTTTGTCTAAGTATGGAATCGCTTCACGTTGACCACCACCTTCAGATAAACCAAAACCGAACCAGAAGTTTGCTTCTGCATCATTTTGGTTGATTTTTAAAATACGTTGTGCGTAAGTTAATGATTTAGTTGTGTACACAGAACCTAAGTCGAGGTTACGTGCCATCACACTGGCTTTAAATGCACGAACTAAAATATCAAAAGAAGCATTGTCTTTAGACGCAAGCGTATCTAATTTTTGCGTCACTTCTTTAAGTTTAAGCTCAAACCCTTTGCGTTCTTGGCGTTGAACAAAACGTGGTGGATAGTGACGTGCTTTACCTTCAACAAGCTGTAAGAAATCATCAATTTCAGTAATGTCGATTTCATTGTCACCTGCTAAAGCAGCAAATTTCATCGAACGTTCTTTGCTGTCAACAGTGGGGATAATCAGGCGGTTTTCTTCAAGAGTTAATTGCTTAGATGGGTCGGTTGGGCTAGTTACCACCATCTTAGTCACAGGCTGTGCTGCAGCTTTTTGTAAATTTAATTCAAAAGGAGGTGGTGCATCGTAGTTAAATGGGTTGAGTGCGTAGAAAGGTGGAGTCAGTTCAGGCTCTACAAAAATCATGGCATCTTTAGGAGCATTATTTTTAGTTGGGGCGCTTCCACAAGCGGCAAGGGTTAAAGCAATACAAGCAACTGCCAAGGGCTTAAGCGTCATATGATTCATCCATTAATTTATTTTATACAAAAAAGCATGTTGGTCAGTCTAAAAAAACTCTGAACAACATGCAAGTTAAAGGCAACTTATTATGATTGCTTTTGGTTAAGCTTTAGATTGATTACTTTGAGCTTCGCATTCGCGGCGCACATCTTCAATGATTTTAAGTTCTTCCTGACTAAAAGGTTGTTCATTAAGCTGTTGCTTTTTGAACGTTGGGTCAAGGAGAGACAAACGCTGACACAAATTATTCATACGTTTTTCATTGTGCTGAATACGATCTAACAACACACGCATACCTTCTAACATTGGGTCAGTTTGGTCTTGTGTTGCAGCATACGGTTGGAAACCAATACTTTCTGCATAATCGCGACGACGGCTTTCAGCTTCATCTTTTGGCTTATCTTTCGTGATAAAGCGTGCTGGATTACCTACAGCGGTAGTATCCGCAGGAACTTCTTTGGTCACCACGGCATTTGAGCCGACTTTGGCATTTTTACCTACCGTAAATGGGCCTAAGATCTTTGCACCAGCGCCAACCACTACGCCATCTTCCAAGGTGGGGTGACGTTTGCCTTTATTCCAAGTTGTGCCCCCTAAGGTCACACCATGGTAAAGGGTGACATCATCACCAATTTCAGCTGTTTCACCAATCACCACACCCATACCGTGGTCAATGAAGAAACGACGACCGATTTTCGCACCCGGATGAATCTCAATGCCTGTGGCAAAGCGGCTAAAAGAAGACAATAAGCGAGCTGAGCCTTTACACTCTTTTTTCCAAAGTTCATGTGCCATACGATGCATGATCAAGGCATGAATTCCTGGATAAGTCGTTAAGACTTCGAGCGTATTTCGTGCAGCAGGATCGCGCGCGAATACAGCCTGTATATCTTCTTTGAGCTGCTTAAGCATTAGATTGATCCTCATTGTCTGTAGATTTTTTCCATGTTCCGTTATTTAAAGCCTGTACTCGGCTAAAGATGCCACGTAATAAGTGGTATTCCATACGATCTAATTGTATACGTCCAAATAGGCGACGCAAGCGTAAAGGTAATAATCTTGGATTTTTTGGATCCATAAATTCAATCTCTGCCAGCATTTTTTCAATATGCGGGTAGAACTGTTCCATCATTTCATGGGTCACCAAAGGTTCATCCCATTCCATATCGATGTCATCGGTAACATGCATGTTGGCATCAGGATTTGCAGTTAACTCAGTATGTGCAAGGGCAGCCATACGCATTTCATAGCAAATTACCTGAATCGCTTGGGCAACGTTCAAGACGCCATATTCAGTATTCACTGGAATAGTGACATGGTAGTTGGCCATTGCCAATTCTTCATTGGTCAAACCACGGTCTTCACGGCCAAACACCACGGCAATTTCTTGTTGTTGTTCACAGACCGCTTTGAGAGACATTTCAGCAGCAGGGCGAGCGTCAAGTAATGGCCATGGGATGGTACGACTACGCGCACTAGTACCAAAGACAATATGACAATCTTTAATGGCTTCTTCTAATGATTCAACGATTTCAATTTGATCAATTAAATCGACAGCACCGGCAGCCAAAGCATTAATGTCCGGATGCGGGTAAGTCTTCGGTGCAACTAAGACCAACTTTGAAAGTCCCATGGTTTTCATGGCACGTAATGCACTACCAATATTTGCGGGTAATGTTGTATTCACCATGACAATACGCACATGGGAGAGATGTGCTGAAACCGCAGCATTGTCAGTTTGATTCATGATATTTCCAATATGTTTATTTAAAAAAGCAGTTCAAACAGCGTTTAAACTTTAAGAAAATTGATTGGCTTCTGCTTGATATAAATCCATGGCATCATCCATGCTCATCCCATCTGGCGGTGGCGGAACCTGCGCAGGAATAGAGGCTTGTTCATAACTTACCGCTTTGGCAGCTTTGGATTTGACATGATATTCGACATGCAAAGATTCTTTGCCGAAGTAGTCACGCAGCTTAGACAGTAATTCATCTAGTGGGGCAACTTTCCAGTTTAAGCCCAAATGAATGTCGGCCGTCGCATATGGATAGTCAATATATAACTGCACAGGGATATGCGTACACATATCGACATTGCAAAAAGGCAGTAAAATATTTTGGATATCGCGTGATAGCGTTTTACTAAAATGTTCAGGTGTTAATTTAATTTGAATGGCATTGGCACGTTTTTGACGGATTTCATTCAAACTGAAGGCTTTAGTTAAGCGACCCATTGGCCGATCAAAACCTTCACGTTCGTAAATTTCACCTTCAATGACCACCACTTTTTCGTTTTGAATCACATCTTTGAAGCGGTTAAAACGTTCGTGATTCGCAGACACTTCTATACGTGCAGTACCATCATCGAGCGTCACCATCATGCGGTTCGGGAAGTTGGCAATATCGACGACGAGGCCTGCAAATACTGTAGTGACACCACGTCGTGTAGGCGTAAGCTCATTAATGCGCTGTGAAATAAAGGCTTTTAGCTCCGATCGATACACATCGATCGGATGACCTGTTAGATAAAGCCCAAGAGTATCTTTTTCACCTTTAAGCCGAACTTCATCTGACCACGGTTTAACAGGTTTAGAAGGTTTACGCTGAACTTCTTCAACTTCACCAAATAAATCCATCATCCCTGTTTCGCGGTTTGTACGGGCTTGGTCAGCCGCTTGTACAGCTTCTGGCAATTGCGCCATCAAGTCAGCGCGTTCTAATCCTAAACAATCCAATGCGCCACCACGAATCAATGCTTCAAGCGTGCGCTTATTGATTTTTTTTAGGTCAATACGATGGCAGAAGTCAAACAGATCTTTATATGGGCCATCTTGGATACGTGAGTCAATCACAGACTGCATGGCAGCTTCACCGACACCCTTGATCGCACCTAAACCATAGACGATGGTTTTTGGATCGCTGGCATGGAAATTATATAAAGACATATTGACCGAAGGTGGCAAGACTTCAAGACCATTAATACGACAGTCATCGATCAAGAACACCACGTTATCGGTATTCTGCATTTCCGAGGTCATCACTGCTGACATAAATTCAGCAGGGAAATGTGCTTTTAACCAAGCGGTTTGATATGCAACAAGGGCGTAGGCTGCGGCATGGGATTTGTTAAAACCATAGCCTGCGAATTTTTCCATATAATCGAAGATATGGTTGGCCGTATCTGCATCAATACCTTTGGTTGCAGCACCTTCAGTAAAGATCTGACGGTGCTTAATCATTTCTTCGACTTTCTTTTTACCCATGGCACGACGAAGTAAATCCGCGCCACCCAAGCTATAGCCAGCACAGAACTGCGCTGCCTGCATTACCTGTTCCTGATACACCATAATGCCGTATGTCGGTTCAAGGACACTTTCTAGTAATGGATGTAAGTATTCAAACTCGCCACCATGCATACGGTAAATAAAGTCTGGAATCAGGTCCATCGGGCCTGGACGGTATAAAGACACGAAAGCAATAATTTCTTCGAACTTACTTGGACGTGCCTCTTTCAGCATTTTTTTCATGCCGACGGATTCAAACTGGAAGACTGCTGTGGTGTTTGCATCTGCGAACACAGCATAGGCAGGTTTGTCATCCAAAGGAATTAAGGAAATATCGACAGGTGTAGTGATATCTGGACGGGCATTAATGTGCTTAATGGCATCTTCGATTACCGTTAAGTTACGTAAGCCCAAGAAGTCGAATTTAACTAGACCTGCAGCTTCCACATCGTCTTTATCGAATTGGGCTACACGGTTAGTTCCATCTGCATCACATAGGACAGCCGAATAGTCAGTTAACTTAGTTGGTGCAATAACCACACCACCGGCATGTTTACCTGTATTACGGGTAATGCCTTCAAGTTTGAGTGCCATTTCCCAAATTTCGGCTGCATCGTCGTTATCAGGATTTGATGGGTTGGTGACAATATCTTTGAGCTGTGGTTCGGCCTCAATCGATTCTTCCAAACTTAAACCTAAAGGCTTGGTTGGAATCATTTTAGAAATACGGTCAGCCAAACCATAAGATTTACCCAAGACACGGGCTACGTCACGAATTGCACCTTTTGCCGCCATGGTACCGAAAGTTGCAATCTGAGAGACCGCATCTCGACCATAAGTGCGTGCAACATAGTCAATAACACGGTCACGACCTGCAATACAGAAATCGACGTCAAAGTCGGGCATTGATACACGTTCAGGGTTTAAGAAACGTTCGAACAGTAGGTCATAACGTAGTGGGTCTAGGTCGGTAATTTTTAAACTATAGGCAACCAAGGAACCTGCACCCGAACCACGGCCTGGACCAACAGGCACGCCATTACCTTTAGACCATTGAATAAAGTCCATGACAATTAGGAAATAACCTGGGAATTGCATAGTCAGGATGATCCCGACTTCATAAGCCAAACGTTCATCATAAGGCTTACGAATTTCTGGCCAGTCGTCACCACGTTGTTCGACAGGGTACAAATGCGCTAAACGTTCTTCTAAACCTTCTTTTGATAAATGTTCAAAATAGGTGTCAATTGTATGACCTTCAGGAATTGGATAATCGGGAAGGTCATGGAAGCCTAAACGTAGTGACACATTACAGCGTCGTGCAATGTGATAGGTATTTTCTATAGCCGTTGGAATGTCTGCAAACAGCTCCGTCATTTCCTCGGCAGTTTTAAAATACTGTTCAGGGCTATAATTTTTAGGGCGACGATTGTCACCAAGGACATAACCATCGGCAATACAAACGCGTGCTTCATGTGCCTCGAAATCTTCTTTACGTATAAAATGCACATCGTTATGAGCAACCACACCAATGTTAAATTTCTTCGCAAGTTTTACTGCTTCGTGAATAAAGTCTTCTTCACCCGAGCGCTCAGTCCGTGTAATCGCTAGATAAACACGATTGCCAAATTTTTCGACCCATTCAGCTAACAGAGGTTCAGCTTTTTGCGGGTTGGAAGAGCAAAGCATTTTGCCGACATCACTTTGCATACCCAGTAAAACAATCAGGTCTTGGTGTTGATTTAAAATCCAATCTTTTTTTACGCAAGGAATATCAAGCTGTTGACCTGAAATATAACCTTCAGAAACCAACTCTGTTAGACTGCGCCAACCTTTATTGGTCATCGCTAGAAGAGTAGCTTTGTGCTCAGCATCATTCAAACGAAGGGTCGAACCAAAAATCGGTTTAATGCCTTTATCTAAGCACTTTTTATAGAATTTTACAGCAGCATGTAGATTTGAAAGGTCAGTAATGGCCAGAGCGGGCATTTCATCTGCAGCTGCAGCTTTTACAAGATCAGGTATACGTACAATAGATTCAGTAATGGAAAATTCTGTAAAAATACCAAGATGTACAAAGTGCATAGATGAGTCCCTGCGAAAACAGCTGCTGATTTTAGCATGCTCTGAGTTCAAACTTGCGTTTATTGCATGGCTTTATACAGATTTATAAATTCACTGTTTAATCAATAAACGCTGTATGATAATCACCATTTAGCAAGCAATACCTTGATTAACTAAAAAGCTATCAATTTGCTATTTTTAAAGTTGAAGAGTAGATTGCCAATATAGGGTAAATCATAGTTATGCGGCTCTTTCAGCACGCATTTTGCATGAGTCGGTGAGAGTAAAATCACATAAGCAATTTCATTGGGATTGGCTAATTTTGCACTTTTGGTAAAGTCTTTTACAAATTGTTGATAGTCATATTGGCTTATCAGATGTTTTGACCCAATTTGAATTTTATCGCGTATTTGAGTGGATTTATCCCATTCCATCCAAACATCCCCTTTGGTTTGTCCAAGTTGGGCGAAGCTGCTTTTATTTTTATAGAATGAATCATTTTTAACTTGAGGATTGTCCTCTGCATAAATTTCAAATTTTAGAAATTTACCTTTTGATGTGACATGAAATTCAGTATTGCCGGTACATTCTGAATATTCATATTTAAGCTTTACTGGATTTTTGCTGATTAATGCATTTGCTTTTGATGCAGGCAAGGGTAAGGCTAAGTCAACATCATTTACCTTAATACTAGTGACATAGTCATAATCAGCAATGGATGCAGATGCTGCTGAAGTGATCAATATCTCAGTTGTGAAAAAAGTTAAGCGGAAAATTTGTGCTGGCAGTGTAGTTTCCATGGGGAATATAAAATCCTGTTCTTTTGATGTTTTGTCGTAATTCAAGTTTTTGGAAACGTAATGTTGAGGGGCGAATTTTAAATTCTATTGTGTTGCTAATTTGCCGTCAAAGTAATTTAGGGTCAAAGAAATCTTGGTTTTAGTTCTGCATTAAAAACTAAATTTTAAACACTAAAAAGCCCTCCGAGGAGAGCTTAAATATATGAATTATGCAGGCTTAGCGCAGTTTCGATAACCAGTCCCCCAGACTTTGAACAATTTGTACCAAAATCAACAATACAATGACGGTCATGATGACCACGCTACTATCAAAACGTTGATAACCATAAGAAATGGCAAGATCACCGATACCGCCTGCACCTACTGCACCCGCCATGGCTGTTGCACCAATTAAGCTAATGGTTGCAGTCGTTAAGTTTAAAATTAAAGAGCTACGAGACTCTGGTAGGACAAATTTAGTAATGATTTGCAGCGGAGATGCACCCATCGCTTGAGCAGACTCAATGATGCCGTCATTCACTTCAAGCAACGAAGTTTCAATCAGACGACCAATGTAAGGACCAACATAGATTGTGAGAGGAACAATTGCAGCCCAAGTACCAATTGAAGTACCCACAATGACTTTGGTCAAAGGGATGACTGCAATCAGGAGGATAATAAATGGCAATGAACGCAGCGCATTCACTATCGGGTTCAAACCATGGTAGATGACACGGTTAGGCAAAATGCCTTGTGGACGTGAGACATATAAGATCACGGCCTGGATAAAACCCCAAATACAGCCGAAGAGCATGGCAAAGAACACCATGTGAAAAGTTTCTTGTAGGGCAGTGACGAACTGATCCATAGACAAAGAACTTTTCCAAAAGGGTGCTGTAATTTGAGTCAGCCATTGAACAATTAAATCTCTCATTGCTGAACTCCTGCTTGAGTGACTTCAACACCATGTTGTTCTAAGAACGCCACCGCTTGTTGAATCAATGCTGTATCACCTAATAGCTGAACGAACATTTGTCCAATCACCGCACCATTAATTTCAGTCATATTGGCAAACAAAATATTCAGGCTAATATCAAACTGTTTAATTACCGCCTGAATCACAGTTTCTTGTGCCGAACTGCCGAGGAATTTTAAACAATAAATACTGTTATGATTTTGATTTTCTAAATTATTTAAAATATTAACAGGGAGCTGTTGCTGTAATACAGTTTGAATAAAGTTTTTCGTTGTATTGTGTTTTGGCTGACTAAAAATCTCTAAAGTTGAGCCATGTTCGATGACTTTCCCTTGTTCCATTACCGCAACATAATCACAAACGGATTCAATCACATCCATTTCATGGGTGACCATGACAATGGTAATGCCTTGTTCTTGATTGATTTTCTTTAATAACGCCAATACCGATTTGGTGGTTTGCGGATCGAGAGCAGATGTTGCTTCATCACACAGTAAAATTTTAGGATGATTGGCAAGCGCACGGGCAATCCCGACACGTTGTTTTTGACCACCAGAGAGCTCATCTGGATAGGCATTTTTCTTATGTTTTAGGTCAATAAATTCGAGCAACTCTTCTAAACGTTTTTGGCGTTCAGCTTTAGCTACACCTAAAAGTTTAAGCGGCATTTCAATATTTTCTGCAACTGTTTTGGTTTGCAGTAAATTGAAGTGCTGGAAGATCATGCCAATATTGGTTCTTTCTTGACGAAGCTCTGCCGAATTTAAAGCAGTAAAGTCTTTATCATGAATAATAATTTGCCCTTCACTAGGACGTTCTAGCAAATTAATTAAACGGATTAAGGTACTTTTGCCTGCACCACTGTAGCCAATTAGACCGAAAATACAGCCATCTGGAATGTCCAGATTAATCTGATCCAGTGCTGTAACGGTTTGGCCTTTTAGCTCAAAATGCTTGGAGATATTTTTAAATTGGATCATAGCGTCAAAAAAGGGTTCAAAAATGAAAAAACAGGCAAAGTAAACTTTGCCTGTTTATTTGAAGAAATTATATTACTATTTTGCTTCAGTGAGGTAGCTAGTGGGTTTGTTTACATCAATTTTAGTACCACCAAAATGTTCATCGATGTAAGCTTTAACTGCTGGAGTGTGATAAAGCGCGCCTACTTTTTGTAGTACTGGGTCATTTTGACGGTCAGCAGCAACAGCAAGAATGTTCACGTTCATTTTTGTACTTTGATCGATTGGCTCATAGTAAACCGCATCTTTTAGTACGTTTAAACCACCTTCCATTGCAAGGGTATTACCCAAAACAATCGCATCAACTTCGTCTTTCACACGAACTGCCGTCGCCATTTGAATTGGCTTGATTACGATTTTCTTCGCATTTTCAGTGACGTCAGCAGGTGTGCCTTTTACATCGTCAAAATCAGCTTTAAGTTTGATTAAGCCAGCAGATTGAAGCAGTAATAATGCACGTGATTCGTTTGCACCATCATTTGGAATCGCAATGGTTGCACCTGTTTTAAACTCTTCAAGTTTTTTAACTTTGCTTGAATAGATACCCATGGGTTCTAAATAAGTTGTCGAAAGCGGTGCAATTTTATCTTTATTGTTGTCGTTAAACGCAACCATATAGGCATATGATTGGAATGCGTTAACATCAATTTCTTTATTCGCTACAGCAGTGTTCATAGACACATAGTCAGTGAAGTTTTTCACTTCAAGTTTAATGCCAGCTTCTTTGGTTTCAGGAAGCGAAGCAATGTAGCGCCAAATATCAGCATCCGAACCAGTCGAAGCCATAGTGACGGTTTGCACTTCTGCAGTGTCTTTTTGTTGTGCTGCGTCAGTTGCAGGAGCTTCTTGTTTACCACAGCCTGAAAGGCCAACAGATAAACCGAGAACTAATCCTAGGAGCTTTTTCATATATTCACCCGAGTAAATTTATAAAATTAATAAATTCACAAATCATATTATGGAGAGATTTACTTAAGTCTTTTATCAGACAGGCTGATAGATGCTTAATAATTTAAAATGCTACACAGACTTATACAATTAGATCTGAGTCTATTTCCAAATGGGAAAAGATAGCCATTGCAAGCTGCTGTAAACAAAAGATTTAATAAAGCAAATCTCTATATTTCGCTAGGCATCATATCAATTTTTTATTATTCAATATAGTGATTAGGACTTACGCATTGACTGATTCAAAAAAGTATTAAAATACTTTATAAAGTATCTGTGATCAGACGAATTAAACATGCTTCTACAGCAACTTGTACATTACCCATTTATATGGGCTTTCTCATGA